>DATHZY010000532.1:0-4401 GCA_035458325.1 Saprospiraceae bacterium
AGTGAATCAGCAGGTTTTCCTGCGACCTCTTCGACATTCATGTCACCTGAAACCGCATTCAATTCGTATCGGGTAAATCCTTCGTTGGACTTAAACCCATAACTATAGACTACACTGCCATCAGCCCGGGTGATCCTGACAAAACGATCAGTGTAGATTTCTTTCGTCTTTTCGTCCCAGATGAGTTCGGGGCCATCGAGACGCTCGCCATTGTCATTTCGGAGGACTACGTTTTTTTGTACCGTGATCTTGCGGTTGGCCTGATCTCTGACGGCAAAATCAGAAGTGAGCCAGCTCCTTGGATTACGTGATTTATCATAAAAGGCTACATCGATGCCTTCAGGGAATTCTTCCACTACAGATTGTCGCTGGTAGATTCGGCGCGAAACAGGAGCTTTAAGTATGAAGACGGTATAACTGCTATCAGTGTAGATGACTTCGATATTCTTGGCTTCCTCTACATTTTCAATACCCGATGCGAGGTATCTGGACAAATCAGCCTGATCCACGACACAGGACTGTGCGAAGGGCAATAAGAGGAGAAGAAATAACATTTGTTTCATTTCCGGAGCAGTGGTGCAGCTTATCTCAATACAGTAACTGTGCCATGAAATGTCAGCGGTATCTCGTCAATAAAATCTACAATGGCAACGTAGGTATACACACCGGGATTTACAGCTTTCCCATCCTTCCCGGTACCATCCCAGCCCAGTGAAGGATCATTTAATTCAAAATCCAATCTTTCCCACAACAATCCACCCCAACGATCATATATCTGGAACTGACGCACTCCAAAAGGCTTAGCGGCTTGATTGCCATACACCGTAACCCTGTCATTGACATCATCCCCATTGGCTGAAATTACATTTGGAATAAAAATTGGCTTGTACGGATCCACAATGATTAAAACTGAATCGGAAGTCACACAACCGGCATCGTTTGTAATCGTCACTACGTACCAACCCGTTTGCTGAGGCAGCGCAGTCGGATTGAGCAAGCTGGAGACATCTTCGCCATCGAAGGTCAGTGTATGTATTAGATTCCATGTTACCGTGGAGGGTAGTGATGGAAAAGGAATCGCATTGAGGTCGACCGTTTCTCCAAGTTGTACGTACATAGTATCACCTGCTTCGACCGAAAAACCATTTGATGGAAGGACGGTAACATCGATTTGACTTTCACAGCCCTTTTGATCTTGTACACATAATGTATAAGTGCCAGGCTCCAGGAATGGAAATACACTGGCTGGTTGGTATGTCATACAGTCAAGACTATACTGATAATCCGGACTACCACTAACACCTACACCTTGAATAACACCTGTAGCCGTACCCGGACAAATCTGATCCTGAATATTAGCAACTACTGAAAGTGTAGATGTATCCTGGCAACATGGCTCCACATAAAAGTCAAGTATCTCTGTGACAACACAACCTTTAGAACTCGTCACTGTGAGTGCTACTTTCTTAGCCCCAAAGGATTCATAAACGACCGAAATGGGGCCTTGAGTCGTGTCAAATAATGGATTGGCTCCTGCCCCAAAGTTCCAGAGATAATGAACGATACTGTCAGTTGGTGCCAGTGATTCATTACTGAAAATAATTGTCTTGTCGCATTCGAAAGCCTGTACAGCAGACACATCAAATGCTGGTTCAGGCCCTTGAAAAGTTCCGGTTCCACCCCATTCAATCGAAAAGCCTAATCCTGACTGACTGAAGTTGTTAACCAACAATGCATAACTCCTACCTGCAACCATATCCAGTGCATCAACAAAATTATTTTGTCCGGCTCCTGTACAACCCGCTGGTTCTGTGCTATCCGGATCGCCTTCCCGCAGTCCTGTCGGACCATTACACCTCGCCCATGACTGGAATGACTGGCCGGTATTTGCCCCGGCAGCCATGCATCGTCTCTCTATCTTATTTGTGCAATCATCTATGCCATTGGGGAGCTCATAGACCACAAAATCAATATCATCGGATTCAAATCCCTGCTGGTAGTTGTTGGGAGTAAGTGTAAAGGTTAAGGTGCCTGAAACATCGCATGTCCATTTGTACCAGGCCGAACTGAATTCCTGGCCTATGCAGGTATTTGAAACTCCGGGGTCCATGGAACCAACACCCAATAGCGTGTCCACGACAAATTCGGATTTATCACACAGGATAACAGCATTTGAACAATCGGATTGGGGATTGGGTGGAGGAATAAACCCTTCAAGGCATATCTGGAAGGTTCCGGTTAGATCATTTTGTCCTTCGACAACGAGGTAATAGACCCTGCCGATGACAAGGCTTTCGATTGAAAGTTCAACCTGGTTGGTACTCGCTGAAGTGATATTACATCCTACCCTGGTCAGGTTACCACAAGGACCGTTAAAAACACCGATACCGGGATTTCGGAGCGTACCTAGACCGTTTACCGCACCTGTAACCCTGATATACAATGCTGGAGTCTGAGGTGTAAACGTAAACCAAACATCATTTTGCAGTTGGAGGAAACAATCATCATCAGGTGGTGGACCGGCATAAGGGCTGGCATTTACATTGGTATAGGCGCCCGGGCTACTGCACCAGGTATCTGAATTAGACAGGTGAATGGCTGTATTACAATCATCGTTTACGGGTTGTGCATGGAGACTGATGCTGAAAAGAGCAAAAAAAACCACCAGGTAACTGATCCTCATCTCGGTATTGGGTATTGTTCTGATTATAAGATACGAAATTAACAATTCTGTAGTGTGCAGGTTGTACGCTAAATGCCGCATAAGGCAAAAAGTAACAGTACTTTAACGATTGATAGGACGAATTGTGTTGCTGTAAGCGTTGGGTAGAGGCATTCGATATGTACATATCAGCAAGCAGCCGTCAATTGAAAATCATAGTGATATCGCAGGATGTCCTGTACCTTCGTTTTGATGAAACTTATAAGCCAAATACCTAATGCACTGACCCTCACCAATTTGCTCCTGGGTACTATGGCTATAATAGCATTGACAAACGCGCTGGTGGGAACAGCGATGCTCCTTATGGCTGGAAGCCTTGTGGCTGATGTTCTCGATGGAGCTATCGCCAGGAAACTGGGTGTTGCGGATGGACTTGGCATTCAGTTAGACTCATTGGCAGATATGGTTACGTTTGGTGTATTACCTGCCATGATGATTTTCTATTGTGGAGCCAGATATGGTGGTGGTACACCCGGCCAGGAAATGATTGCCATATTCGCTTCACTGTCAGCTGTTTCAGCAGGACTGAGGCTTGGGAGGTTCAATATAGATATCCGGCCACGGGAGTATTTTTGGGGCCTTGCCACTCCTGCCGGTGGAATCCTTGTGGCCGGATGGTTGTGGGCCCAGCATACAGGTCGTGATTATGGATTTGGCGTAGCTGATATGCCCTGGCTTGGCGTTGTGGTCCCTGTTTTCCTGATGGTCGCTTTCCAGGTTCCGCTCAAACTCCCGGGATTGAAGTCTCCAAAAGCAGGGATAATAACAGCGATAGTTTTAGCAGCGCTTACTCTCTTGGGCATTGTTACCCTGGGTCCGATTGCGGTGCCGGCGGGGATAGTGGCTTATGTATTTGTGGGTTTACTCAATATACTGCTGAAATGGTATTAAATCAAAGGAAGCAGGAATCAGGAGGCAGGAGATAGAAACTCTTCACTCACTTTATCCATTCCTCTGAATCCATGCCCCTATGCCCTAACTCCTGGGTCCTGGTTCCTATTTCCTTATGGCTGTCTCCCATTTCCTTTTTACCTTTGCATCATGAAATTCAAAGCTGAAATCAATGTCATGCCACACAAGGAATTGCTCGACCCACAGGGCAAGACGGTGGCACGCAATATGGATCACGTAGGTATTACCGGTGTGCAGGATGTACGTATAGGAAAGCGAATAGAAATCGCCCTCGAAGCTGCCGATGAAAATGCCGCACGTGCACTGGTCGATCAGGCCTGCCAGAAATTCCTGGCCAACCTGATCATGGAGAACTACTCCTTCGAGATCAAGGCAGTCTAACTGTGCTCTATATCGTCCCCACCCCTATCGGAAACCTGGGTGACATCACACATCGGGCACAGGAAGTACTTTCGACAGTTGATCTGATCCTGGCAGAGGACACTCGTGTCACCCAACGACTGTTGGCTAAGTATGAAATCCATACACCTCTGCGGCCTTACCACGCACATAATGAGCATCAGACTACAGCCAATGTCATTCAGTTACTGACTGAAGGCAAGACGATTGCCCTGGTTTCTGATGCCGGTACTCCGGGCATCTCCGATCCAGGTTTTATGCTGGTGAGGGCATGCAGGGAAGCAGAACAGGAAGTTGTTGTGCTACCAGGTCCTACCGCTTTTGTTCCTGCCCTGGTCGGTTCAGGATTCCCTTGTGACCGTTTTTTC
>DATHZY010000533.1:0-2589 GCA_035458325.1 Saprospiraceae bacterium
TGGTTGAAAAAGCAAGGAAAATAAATGCGAAACCCGGAAGCATCACGGAGAAGAAAGTGAACGGGATGCGCACAACTTATAATGATTACCTGGCCCGGTACAACCCCGGTCAGCCACCTGTTGCAAACCCTGTTGTAGCTGCACCGGCTTCTACCCCTCCGCCTGTTCCACCCGTAGCCCAATCTGAACCTAAAACAACTGCTCCTGCGACAGAGTCGAAGCCCGTCAACCAAACAAAACCAACCACTCTATCTAAACCAAAAGCTGAAGAACCTAAGCCAAAGCAGGCCATCATCGAAAATGAAACAACCACATATGATCCGGATATGGTCAATAAAAGGCCGGGCCAGGCTAAGTCATTCCAGTACCTGTCACAACCATACCAATGCATATTTGAAATTGATACCTTCGAGCGGTCAACAGGCGTCAGCAGAAAAGCACTGAAACCGGGTATTCTGTTTACCCACACCGATCCGGACCTGAAAACATTTTTCAGGGGGAAGGATTTAATCACGTGCCTTGGCCGTGTTTCTAAATCAGGAGATTATGTACAACTGACGATTGAATTCCAGATCGCCAGTTCCCATTCACAAAGCAATTTTGGTTCATTGGAAGAAGGGAGTCTGCTCCGTTTTAAACTCATGAACGATGAATACATTTCCCTTTTCAACCTCAAGACGAATATGGGACACATTGATCCGTACACCGGGTACACTATATTCTCAGGTCAATACGCCTTGGGCAAACTGGAGATAAATAAACTAAGTGCCCTGGAGCTCGACAAGATGCGCGTTATGTGGTCTACAGGCTTTGAAGATTACGATGTATATCATGTCGATTTTCTGATCAACCAGCTTAACTGTGTGATGTCAAAGTGATGATTTCCGGTTCTTGTCAAATAGTGAATATCGAATTGCCATGCTAGGATTAAAATTACCTACTGATCCAAGGTGGGTTAATCTCGCTGAAAAATCATTGGAAGAAATACTCACCGACCATGCCTACTGCGAACAAAAGGCAGCGACTTCCTGTATTTCGCTGATCCAGGCATTTCCTGACAAGGAAGACATGGTGACGGCACTGGCCCCGATCGTCACCGAAGAATGGGGTCATTTCAGACTTGTGTTACAGGAGCTAAAGAAAAGAGGGCTCCACCTGGGTCGTCAGCGAAAGGATGAATACGTCAATGCCCTGCTGAAGTTTGAACGCAAGGGAGGTTCCAGGGATGAACGTCTGACGGAGCGCCTTTTAGCTTGTGCGCTTATAGAAGCAAGGAGCTGCGAGCGGTTTAGATTATTATCACTCCATATCTCAGATACCGCGCTCAGGGATTTTTACCATGGATTCATGGTCTCTGAAGCAGGGCACTACCGGCTCTTCATTGAATTGGCAAACAGATATGCTGATACCGTCCAGGTAAAGAAAAGATGGCAGGAATACCTTGATTATGAAGCGGAAATCATGACCCTCTTGTCCCTGCGCGGAGATAGAATGCATTAAAAACTGAATATCTGAATTCCTAAGGCATCTCGTCGTGCCTGACCAATTTTACCTGCAGCGGATTATTGCCATAAGTAGCTGTACCCATCCACACCATCATCTGTTCATTGTACATCACCTTCCATTCGCTCATAGGAAAGGAATTGACATCAGGCTTTAAAAAGAGAAGCTTGGTATCGTGGTTGTAAGTCCAGGTACCGGTATGCGTCTCTTGTTTGAGTTTTCCGGCTTTGAAAGTCCCATTTGGATCAAAGTCGATCCACTGATCTTTAAATGGTTGTTCGGCACCTTTCGGGCCACCGTAGGCATCTTTAAAATGAAATAACTTATGCGTCAGAAAGGTATAGTCATGTCCTCCGGTTGCTGCAGCAGAACCATCAGAAAGCTTTGAAGATTCCTGTGCTGCACCTTCTGTGTTTTGACCTTGGACACTCTGTGTGGCACCTTCCTGCACTGTAGTCGCTTCCTGCTTGCATGCAATAGTCCCAAGGAGAAATACAATAGAAAAGTGGATATAAAATGATCTCATTACCTTTATTTTTAGGTCGCAAATTTATACATCCTCCTTCATACTCTCACAGGAAGGAACAAATTCTTGTTTTAACCACCTGTTAAATATGCCTGGCGAACTTTCCCATATCATTTCTTCCTCGGTCAGGAAAATCCTCTCGGTATGCGGTGTTACACATACATCAAAGGTCCTGGTGGGCGTCAGCGGAGGCGTCGATAGCATGGTCTTGCTCCATGTATTACATCTCAACGGTTTCAATGTCACTGCCGCGCATGTTAATTTCAATCTGCGGGGTACAGAGTCTGACAATGACGCTCTTTTCGTGAGTAAATGGTGCCTGGACAAGGGGATTCCCTATCTGGAACTCTCGCGGGACACAAAGGCCTATGCAGAAGCAAACAAACTGAATACGCAATCTGCTGCACGAATCCTTCGGTATGATTGGTGGGAATACCTGGTGCACACTTTAGGTTTTGAATATGTAGCAACAGGACATCATCTTGATGATTCGATTGAAACCATTTTCCTTAATTTATTTCGGGGCACCGGTTTAAAAGGGCTAAGAGGTATCCCCCAAT
>DATHZY010000534.1:0-16027 GCA_035458325.1 Saprospiraceae bacterium
AATGTACTTACGTCGTCCATCCTGGGGGAGTCCGGTGATCGGGCGAGTCTCAATTTCTTCGCCATTGAAAACGTAATATTGTCCTGATCCGATACCAAATAATTCTGTTCCCGAGGAAATGAAACCAGAGCTATTAAGCAATTCATCATAATTGCCAAGGTTTACAGATCCCTCACCAAACCGAAACCGATAAAGACCTGATTGAAATCCACCAAAGACATCATCCACAATGTAGTAAATCGTACCATCATCCATGATGGTACCACCAAATATACTCAATGGTAGAAAATCGCCTAATGACTCCGTTGTCGAGGCACCTGAGCCTAAATTGATTTTAGTAACATTCGATTCATATTCGAATTGTGCAAAAAACAGATTATTGTCCACCAACTTGACCAATGGCTGATCAAAAAAATAAGGGGTAATGATCTGTTTCCAATCCTCGCCATTATTGACGGTCACAAAGCATTCATCATAGAATCCTCCAAACACGACCAGTATATTATCATCCTGGACGGTCATATTGTAAGCTGAAAAGGGCAATTCACTTTCAGGAGGTGGTATAACAGTAAAACTTACTCCATTATCAGTGGAGTACAGTATCTCACCATCTTTAATAATATAGAGACCTCCATTTGGAGAATACTGAATATTGTATTCGGTTCCACTGCTGGAATCAATCTCAATCCAATCCGGATCAACCGTATTTTTATGAAACATGGCGTTTGAGGTCAGCAATGCCTGTTGTCTCTTTTGCGATTCGTTGATTGTATGTAATAGGGGATAGTCTATATCCGGACGATGTTCCTCCCATTGACCGGAGGCAGCCGGCTGGACAATATAGACATCACTTCCATTGTCATTCAGGTATATATCACTTTCAGGACTTACCCAAACATTATCCTTTTCACCAATTACATCACTGCTTGCTATGATGTTCCAGGAGAAATCACAACCGGTAGATTTATAAATCTGATGATCCGTTCTAAAAAAGTAATGATCTCCTTCAACAAAGAATTCGGTGGAATAGTTAAAATTTGGAATAATGCTTTGGGTCGAACCTTCATGCACAATCACTTCATTTTCCTTAATGAGATAATAGCGATCATCGTCATGGATAAGCACCTGCCCACAGGGATGGTACGTAAATGATCCAATACTCAAATCCAGCGATTTACTGACTATACGATCACCATCATTTGTAAAGATGGATAGATTGTCTGAAGCTCCGGCTGTGTGATGGAGTATAAAATGATGATCAAACTTATATAAATGGGCTGAGTGATCAATGATGCTTTCATCAAAAGTAAACATGGTGACAAAGGTCTTCCCTTTGTCCAGGCTGTACCCGAAAGATTCATCCTGAAAGACGAATAGTGTATCGGCCTTGATAAAGCTGGCTTCCACTTCCCTCCATCCACCATCCATGCTCATCGTATGCCAAACGCCATCCCTGCGGATCAGGTGTGCTCTGCTTTCAGGTTTAATGACAGGAGTACCATCGCTGAAATATTGTATTTCTGACAAATCAATACTCTCCGGAAGTGGAGACTTCGTCCAGACTTGTCCATCCAGGGAGGTATAGATGCTCTTGCTATCATTGGCGGCCTGGATAAAATACTCTCCGATCGGTGACTTGCGGATAGCAGAAATATTAAATTCGGCAGGAGCCGTTATTTCTTCAAATGTTATTTGACCAAAGGAAATGGCCTGAAGGCTGAGAAAGGCAACGAGTAGAAGAGGTTTCATACACTTGGGATTTAGGATATTATTGACGACTATACGAGGGCAGTAGTCGTCATTTGGTTTTATCAATTACCTTCAAAGAGGTTAGTAAATATAATCATAAAATATTTACCTGATTGCCGTTTAGCTGACAGATGTCAATTGTGACCCGGAAAGAAAATGCTTAAATAAATGAGGGATTAAAATACTTAATCAAGCGTGGCTACAGCCGTTGTATCTGGCATGATGTGAAGATGCCCTCTTTTGTGTTTATTTTTCTTCCTGCGGCCCCACCATAGCAATACGCCTGTGACAGGCAATGATGCTACCGTCAGGCTGATGAGGAATGCCAATATTTTTCCGGGCAGACCAAGGATAGCACCGACATGGATGTCATAATTCATGCGCAGGAGTAATTCAGCTCCGGTGGCTGCTTCAAAACGGTTATAGATATGATCTACTGAAAGTTCTTCAAGAGTGTATTGATCAAAATATCTGTAGTCAGTTTTCCAGTAGGTGTAGGTATCCGGATTGGCATTGGCAGCGATCGCAGACACTGCATCTTCCGGTGGATGCACTTCGATTGATTCTGCATCCGGATATTCTCTCACCATTTTCATCCATACCTGGTCAACAGTGGGTATAGCTGAAGTGGGTAATGCCGTTGTATCGGATGGCGGATTATAATATTCAACATATTCGTCGCCACCGGATACAATTGAAAATACCCCGTTCCTGAACCATTCAAACCCCCAGAGGAGGCCGGTGAAGACAGCAATCAACGCAAACCAGGAAACATAAAAACCAAGCACACTATGCACGTCATAGTTTTTACGTCTCCATCCTGCCTGCCATTTGAAGGTAAATTTCTTCTTTATGCCTTTCCTGTTCTTTGGCCACCATAAGACAATGCCGGAAATCAACATCACGAGGAAAACCAAGGTAGCAGAAGACACCACCAACTGACCAATATCATCAGGCAGCCACAAATAAAAATGTCCATCTAAAATGAACCGGAAAAAATCAGCGTATTCATTCTTCACTTTCAGGACTTCACCCGTGTATTGATTGACATACACAAAGTAATAGTAATGCTCTTCAAGGCTGAAATAGATCGCCTTAGCCGCATGCACACTATCATAGTACATGACAGCATGCAGGTGTTTGTCCGGTAAGGCTGCATCTGCAATGGGTTGAATGGCAGAGGGAGGTAAATAAGGTGTATGCGGATTTTCAACAAAGCGAAATGGTTGGGTTGCATTCTGGATTTCTTCCTGGAACGCATAGATGCAACCGGTGATCGCGATGACAAACACCAATAACCCCGAAGTCAGTCCGAGCCATAGGTGAATAGTCCTGGTGGTTTTCTTGAAACGTGTCAAAGCTTTAGGGCGTAATTAATAGCGGACAAGGTGATGAGCATTGTGATAACAACTTCCAATACGGGGTTATTAAAGGCGCCCTTAAAATTTATAGTTCAGGCTGATGGCTATATTTCGCAGGTTTTGCGGGGTGATGGTGGACCAGCCTGCATAATATTTTTGATTCGTCAGATTGTTTACCTTGATGATGATGCTATATTGCCTACCCGTATAGGAGAGTGAAGAATTGAAGACCGTGTAGGCAGGTAATGCAAACGAGCCGGTGTTGAGGCGATTGAGCGTCAGGTATTCACTCGCACTATTGCCACCAAAGCCAAGCCCAAGGCCTTTCAAAGCAGTGCCCTGGAAGGTGTAGCTTGCCCAGAAATTGATGAGCCTTTCAGGACCGGCTTCTTCAGGCCGCAGGCCGATGTATCCGTCACCTGGATTATCTTTCAGTACTTCGCTGTCGTTGAAGCTGAAGCCGGTGATGAGGTTCAGGCCATTCACGGGATTGGCGATCAGGCTCAGTTCAAAGCCTTTACTCTCGACCTCGCCTCCCTGGATACTGTTATTTACATTTTCAGGATCGGTCATGACCCTGTTTTTTACCAGGATGTTATAATAACTCGCTGTCGCAGAAATCCTGTTTTTGTACAAGCTGGTCTTTACTCCAAATTCATACTGATTGGCATGTTCAGGCTCAAAGGTCTTGAGTCTTGGATTAGATCCATCGATGTCAGCTACTTCGGATGGAGGGACATTGACGAAGCCATTCATGTAATTGGCAAACACAGAGACTTTGTCCCTGATCGGTTGATAGACGATACCGAGTTTAGGTGATACTGATGTTTGACTGCTCACTTCTTCAGCTACCCAGTAGGCGGTTTTGCCTTCAAACCTGTCTACGCGCACACTGGCCATGGCAGAAAGAGATGGTGTGATATTGATGACATCGGAAACGTAGGCGCTGATGACTGTACTTTCGCCATTGGAATTGCCTTCAAAAGAATCGATCAGCAGATTATCCACGCCTGATTGTGTGAGGGCGCCGGTGTCTTCACCATCAGACATCGTGACCAATCCATTTCCAACCCATCCGGTACTGCTGTTGAGAATATTGGATTTGAAATAATCCAACCCGATGATCATACGATTGCGCATATCTCCAAGTTTGAAATCACCGATGAAGTTTTGCTGTACATCCATAGTGATGGTCTCACCATTTCGTTTGGAGATGTAGCGTTGGAATGTGTCACCATCGCTCAGATCCCACAGGTAGTGATAATAGCCGTTTGACTTTGTATTGCTTCTTGACAACACGGTTTGTGAAGTCCATGTATCGGTGAGTTTATAGAGAGCTTGTGCCTGAAAACCGATGGATGGATTTTTGATCGTGAGGTCATTGCCGGTAAAAGAACGGTCGTAATGCTTTTCAAAAACGTCGATGTTGTCGTAGGTCAGAGGTGCGTATCGGTTTAAGAAAACCATCGATACATTGGCCGCTTCCCTGGAGAGGATTTCGGTGTTGATGTGGAAGGTCAGTTTTTCATTTGGCTTGATCGTAAAAGAAGGAGCGATAAAGAATGACTTGACATAGCCTGCATCCTGGAAGGAGTTTTCCGTATGATAAGCAGTGTTGATGCGGGCAGTTGTTTTTTCACTCAGCGGGATGTTCACGTCGGCGGTAAAGCGATTGAGGCCATTACTGCCATTGACAAAACCAATCTCTCCGCCAAAGAAATCATATGGTTGCCTGGTTGTCACATTGATCAGTCCACCGTAGGAAATCATCGGGCTTCCGAAAAGTGTGCCGGAAGGGCCTTTGATCACGTCGATGGACTCGACATTGGCCGGATCGAGACCACCATTGTTGACGCTGGGCATGCCATTGACCATGGTGGGTTGGACAGCAAATCCACGCATGGAATAGAACTCTGCTCCGTCTCCACCGCGGCCGGTGGATTCCCACAACCGGGTGATGCCGGTGGCATTCTTCAGCGCGTCATTGAAATTCGTGACGACTTGTTCGCTGAGAAGGGCTTGGGGTACAGAATTGTAGACCTGTGGATTTTCCATATTGTTGAGGGGAAGCTTGGCAACCACAAAGGAGCTGTCGTTGTAGAACCTGTTGATGCGGCTGCCGACGACAGCGATTTCTGAAAGTTCGACGGCGGTTTCAATGAGGGTGAAGTCAATGAGGGTGGTTTCGCCGGCCCGGATCTCGATCTTCTTTTCGAGGATGGCGGATCCGATGAGGGAAGCGAAGGCGATGTAGGAGCCGGGCTGGATATTACGGAGTTCAAAGCTTCCGTCCGGGGTGGAGGTGGTAGCCCGGGTGGTGCCTTTGAGGCCGACGTTGACAAACTCGGCGGGATGGCCGTCGGAGGTGGTCACCCTGCCCTGGAGGGTACCGGTCTGGGCGTGTATAGTGGTTGATAATAAGGTGATTAGGAAGAGTCCGAACAGATATTTGATTGCCATGGCTTTCGCTTGAATATTGAAGTTGAGCGGCAAATATATTTATTTAGACTTATTCCAAATAAGAAAGATTGGTTTTTTTAGAATTTGGTTGTGACTGGAAGGATACGGGAAGATAAGGGAGGAGAAATTCAACACTTCTTCTAACAGAGCATGTCCTATGGTTTTTCCAACACGGTTGTCTGCAAGGATAAGGAAGGCTGTAGTTTAGTAGTACTCTCCTATAATTTGTACTTTCGGATATGACGTTGCCGCCACCTTTAATATTCCAATGGCTACCCCAAGAGAATATTCAAATCCAACATAGCCACTAATTTGACTTTTCCTGCGTTTTGACTTGTCTTCGTCATCAACGCTCAATTCATTGATCTTGGATAAATCCGAGTCAAGTGAGTTAGGTAACCTATGGTAGGTGAAGCGAAATATTTTATCGAATAACCTTAATGCTTCATTTGAGTCAATAATTCCTGAGTACATCATCAATTCTTCTTCAGGATCATAGTTAAGTCTAATTTTCGCAAGTTCATCCGGGGTTAAGAATTTTTCATCATTCACGCTGACTGACAAATACCTGATTTTTTCACTTGATCCATCCAATATGGAGCCAAGAGAGTTGTCCTGCGGAGAAACTTCGATTTCCATTTTGGTGTTGCCAGATTCATCCAGCATCCTGATTTTAATACCTACGTCTACGCCCATTTGTTGTTAGTGTTTAAGGTTTGAATTTTTAAAGGGATTATGTGTTTGTATTCAGCTTCATTGTTCAAATTTACGTTTTCTCCTTTGGCCGCTGAAGCTTTAACTGGCATCTAGGTCAGTAGCGAAGGCAACTCAAGGTGGATGGCCCTGCATATATGCATCCAGGATGATAGTCAGTTAGTGTATCTTATTGTCCAGTCGTATAGCTTCACTTCTCCGGGTATAGGCTTTGATTTGACCCGGCGAAGCATTTGCTTCAATAATAGGTTGATATTTATCTCTAACCTTAATATCTCCCTGGTGATGTAGTACAAGCCAGACGGTTGAGGTTAAGTTGTAACCGACCTTTTCCTTTTTCGGATATCCATACTCACTTAATATAGCAGCAACCTTTACGAGATTCATGGAATCGGTCAACAGCATTTCCTTCTGAAGTTTTGCCTCATCGGCCTTTGAAAGATGCTTATCACTTAATTTGATTCTTACGGCCTGATCGTCCTTTTCAATTTGTTCTAATAGCTGTATTAAAACAGGATCAAATTTTGACGAATCAAGTTGTGTTCGCCTTTCCTCTTCGGCCCTGGACTTTTCCTCCTTTTCATTTTGAAAATCAGTGAAGGCCTGTTTTCCCAATAGTTCTATGCACAAGGTATAGGCTGCCAAATACCTCGTTGTATCGGCGCGTACCAAATTCACCATGAAATTGTTTTCGTCAAATAATTTGTACCATTCATAGACCCGAAAGCAATTATGGGGATTCGCTCTTATCCCTATATCCAGTTGTTTGAAAATGATATCAGTAGGGGCAAGGAGATTTGCCAGTTGAATGGCCGCTTCAAAATGGTCATTTTTAATGTACGCGGAATCCAACATCACCTTGTAATGATCGTAGGTGGCAGCAGTCATTTCAGGAGATTTTGGAGGATAGTACCTGGGGGCATCCTGGCAACTGATGAGCAGTATGATCACGTATAAGGAGAGAATGTGGGTTTTCAGGATATGGGTTTTTTGGTGGTGACGCTGAAGGATGCTCGTAGGCAGGCCGACATAGCTGGGGCTTTTTCAGGGGCATTTTTCTCTAAAATTACGTTTTCATTATCAATGTATATACCCCTGCTTATGAGCATCCAATGTTATGGTCAGTATTATCTGATTTATCAATTTTAGAACAATTCGGTAGTGTCCACATTTACAAACCCAATAATCTCCTACTCCACAACTATTTTCCCTACACCCACAATACTACCCCCACTCCGCACCTGGTAAAAATATAACCCTGGACTAAAATCCCTTCTTTGAAGCACAACTTCATTGTTAACCAGATCATACGACTGAATGGACTGACCATAGGTGTTGTATATATGCGCTCTATATGGCATCATCACCGGACCATTCACCTTTAAGAGTGATTGACTATTAAGTGGATTAGAATATAAGGTGATTGTTATCATTCCGTCTGCAGTTTCATCCACACTGGTGGGCAAAACAATAACACTAAAATTATCCAATCCAATACATCCTGCCGAATCCGTGACCGTGAGCTCATAAATTGTAGTCGTATCAGGACTAGCCCATGTGAAAGGATCAGTCGGATTGGTCAGGCCTGCCTCTGGAGACCAGTGATAGGATAGTGGAGCTATCCCACCATAGATACTGATATATAATTGCACACTATCGCCTTGCATTATCGCGCGTTCTTTGACATCCAGTGTCCATGTATATTGTGAAAAGCCAACTCTTACACTGTCCGAACACGTTGTACCCTCGCTGTCTGTCACCTCCAGGTGAAAGGTCAGGGGATGGTCAAACGGATAGACAATTGCCGGATTGGATACTGTCGTATCCGATAGAAAATCGGAGGCATAAAAAACAAATTCATCCTCCTGATAAAACGTCGACCACTTGAAAAGGAAAGGAGGCTGACCCTCAGTCACTACAGGTTGACCTCCCAGGTAAAAAGTATCTGTCTCTAACGTAGATACACATACTACTGTATCCCGTCCGGCATCAGCCATGCAAGGAATGAGGACTACAAGGTCTTCTCCGTTACAATCTTCATCAATGTCATTGTTAGGAATTTCTTCTGCTTCTGGATAAATTTCACTATTTGCATCGTCACAATCAAAATCTGATCTGAATCCATCTTCGTCAAGGTCAAATCCATGAATAAAATCACAATCGTAACCCTCAGAAGAAAATAGATCTTCGTTTTCGGCTATGGTTTGATTAATGCTATTCTGCGTACAGATATGGTTGTTACTCTCTTCAATTCCAAACTTTGGAATAAATCCCCATTTTAGTTCTCCAACTCCCTCGAGCCATGCCAAATTAGTCCACTGATCCAAGTATAGCTCCATATACCAAAGACTGTCCTGATGAACAAGCCGTTTCTCTTTTAAGGTGACTATATAATCTGTATTAGAAGAAGGGTAATAATAATCATGTAATGTATCCCCAACATTCAATGTAAAATCATACAAAAGTTTATCCTCCATTTGGCCGGAATTTAGAATTCCCTGAAATACCATGCCGGAATCATATCGGACATAGTAGTTGCCTGGTCCCCAGGTCAGATGAATATAATTCAAAGTATCAATGATTGTATCTTGTTGAAATTTCATCGTGTCAATTCGCTCAAACCATCCACTTGGTGGAGCCTCCGTATGTAAGATATATTGCCTCCATCCAGTATATGGAAATTGATAAAAATTAGTTTGACTAATTGTAAATGGAATAATCATGACATAAGTAATGATAATGCAAGCAAAAGTCTTCATAACAAGAGTAATTTTGAATTTATTGACCATAACGTAGTTATATACGCAATCAAATTTAACGAATACCATTGATCCTCAAGGACTTTATATTGCGTTTATCAATATATTCATTGCGTATAGCCAAACTTTCGTTTTTTAAATATTCGCTCACTCTTCCACTTCCCCACTCCTCCTCAACTCACTCCAGATATTCATAGCCTATAGAATCGACATCACATTAAAATACACAAAACTGAAGGGCGCTTCTAATAACTATCAAAATGAGCATTTTAACTTTTATAGTGAGCTGGCAATCAACATTGAAAATTGATTGCCATTTGGTTATTTGAGGCGCCTTAAAAACCTCATAGAAATCATGGACGTGGAAAGGATAGATTTAATTTATGTGGTATTCCTTTTTAATCAGTTCATTTAATTTATCCGTACTGATGCTGAAGGAATCCAATTGGGCAATCAGGCCGTTATTGATCTGCCTTGAACTCAGGATATCATGCATCAACTGATTAATACTGGCCGGCTCGGTGGATACAAAGGAATAGGCTTCCGGCTTGAGATCAGAAGGCATCAGCAATCGGGCGTCCAGGAGGGCCGATTTACTTTCCAATAGCTTGAGCCGCAGCGGCCTTTCTGTTTCAAAGGTTGACTTCATTCGATTTAAACCCAGATAGTGTTTGTTGATCGCATCAGAGACCACGTTACTACGCACAAGTCTCAGACCGCCGGCATAAGTCAATTGCGAAATAGCACCTGCATTGACATCGGGTAATCCAAAACGAAGAGCTGTACGATTCATAAGCCTATAGACCTGGTATGCATGTTCTTCGGGATCGGGATGAGATAACAAGAGGAGCAATGAATCAAAATTGGAGTTGGTTTGGGTCCGCCAGGTGATATAGTTTTGCAGGGTGATCTTGTCATTGGAGAGATCAGCCGACAAAGTCCGCATCAGTTTTTTCTCACGTTGATGTTCGATCACATGCTCCAGTTGATATTCGGCCAGGAAGCCACAGAAGACCGCGAGGAAGAGCATGAGGAATTCCCAGAAGTATGATTTCCAACCTCTCTTACCTTCATGATGTGCGTGGTGATGTACTTCCATTTCTTCGGATTGCTGTGATGGGTGATGGGAATCAGGATTGATCGATTGGCTAAATTCATCCGGATTGTTTTCCGATCCGGGATGGTGCGGGTTTTTGATGGGCCCTTCTTCGGTTGGGTCGGTCATGGATGGAATGGGGTCTATGGATGAAAATGAAAGGAATTTCTGGCTTCCGCCAACTTATCCCGACATTCAAACATAACAATTCCCTTTTAATAATTAAAGCCTATGTGCCATGTATAGATCTTGCGGGTGTATAGGTCTAAGCTTTAAGATGCTTGAATTGATGTCAGCCAGCTGAATATCGGCTTGCGTTACTTCACCTTTCAGTTTTTATAACCCCGCTTTTATACAAATTCAATGCCTGCTGTAAGATGTGATCTATAGTTATCATCGGCAGATCTTTGCTTGGGTCTACCCTGAAGATCTTCATACGAGAACGCGTTCCCGCTTCCAGCTGGGGATGATCCAGATGCTTACCTTCGACCATCAAGAGATAGGGTTCGTGCGTTTTTTTATCAGTCCACAGGTAACAAAACACTTTTTGCCGGTAGCAGAAGCAAGGCATACCATACTTAACCGTTTCGGTAATATGTCGGCTCTGGGCGAGGACCAGACTGCGTATAGCGAGCATACAACTTCTACTGGGCTCGAGCTGGTTTAAATAAAAGCGATCAAGATCAGACAACATGCAACTAAATTACATGATTAGTAATGTTTCACCCTCACTCCATGGGTGTACAAATCTCAACTAAAAAACCATCGGGATCCCGTACATAGGCCACTGTCTGTCCCCATGGTTTTGTTTTCGGCTTTTCGACCAGGGTGGCACCGGCGGCAATCGCATGGTTAAGTGTTTCTTCAACCTGGTGTGTTGTAAAGCCTATTTCAATACCAAAGGGCTTATTGTTCAGACTGCTTTCCATAAAACCTTCGTGAAGGTTTGAACCTGCCAGCGATACGGATGCAAAGGAAAGAGTTGTTTCGCCAGCCAGGAGCTCTCCGTAATCATTGTCCGGCGAAATAAATTTCCGTGCAAAGCCAAAGGCTGTTTCGTAGAATGTAACGGATCTCGTCACGTCTTGTACGTATAGGATGGTGTAGGCAAACTTGATCATTGGTTTTGGTTTTAAATAGAAAAGGTCGTTTGTCTGGGTCGATACTATATTCAAGTGGCGTCTTTCGTCTTCCTGCATTTGATCAGGAAGAATGGAAACACATCTTCTACCTCCGTGATTTCATACAGTCCGGCTTTGTCAAATTCCGCATGAACCGATGACTGATCATAAAAATACATTTTGACGCCATCAAATATCTCATAACGATCCTCGCTGATAAATACACCCTGGCCGTAGGTATGTGCTTTTTTCGAAATAGCCGAGAAGACCATGTATCCACCGGGAGCTAATTGATGATAGCAATCGCGGATCAAATTAGCCCGCTCATCGCTATCCAGCAAATGAATCAATGCATGACAAAAGATACCATCATACTGCTGCTGGTCAAACGGCATATTGGTAACAGTACCGTGGTGGATGATCAAATCAGTGCCAAAATGTTTTTGGGCCAGGCCAATAGCCGTTTTGGATATTTCAATGCCGGTGACGGTCATACCCTGTTCCACGAAGATCTGTGCATTTCGGCCATAGCCGATCCCGGGAATCAGGATATGCTTCAACGCATGCCTGACAAACAAATCCCGGGTATGTATCGCTGATACGGAAGGCTCCAGGCCCCACATCTCTTGTTTTTCACTAAAGACTGATTCCCAAAATTCGGGTACTTGCTTTGCCATATCTTATGCGTCAATAGCAATCCAGTTGGATCCTTTCCTAATGTTGTTGATAGACCAATACTAAACTGTAAAGAGCATTATACCTTTTGCTTATCGGCGCCCTTAACCTTAAAAAGATCTGCTGAAATACCAAATTGGAAAACACCAAAGGTGCCTTCCTTTACTTCGCCGAGGTCATTGCCATTTATATCAGTTGCATTGCCTTTATATAAATAACTTAAGCCAAGCAGGTATCTGGCATCGAGACTGAAGCCTTTCCATATTTTATAGTTGACACCCATCAGCAAACTAAAGTCACTTTTTTGATATAAGTCATCGAAAAAAGTATTGTCGGGGTCATTCGTATTGGTGGTTTTAAGCAATTGGCCTACTTCCACGCCCGCATTGACGGCCAATGATTTTGTGATGGCATATTGCCCGGATAGTTGCAGATCCAGGTAATCCAAATGAAAATCAGCCCCAGGATATCCTGTAGCCGGAAAAGGATCATTATGCCAACCTTTACGGGAGTATATAAGATTGGAGACCAGCGAAAAATCGCCTTTAATAGGAAACTGCGCGTGAAGTCCGCCGTAGTATCCGATATACTGTTCCTTGGATTCATTGTCGACGGATTCAAACTCAACATTGGGGAGGTTGATGCCTGCGGTGACTCCTATAGTGGTCTGGGATTGGCTAAAAGCAGGGTTGGCCACTAATGAAGTAAACATCAGGATGGCGAAGTAATAAATTGGTTTCATAGGTAAGGGTGGGTTTGGTGACGAACAAGAATGTGGTATCCTTTCTCAGGTTGTGTTTTAAGGAAAAACGCAGGTAATAATTTCTTAGTATGCAAGGATTTTCCAAAATATGATGATTACCTGACGTTGCAAACGTCTGAACGAATTATTGCCAGATGCATGTTTTTTTGATCTGACGAACGCGAGCGCAGGTACAACCTACGCTCAACATTGACTTCTTCATATCGGCCGCAGGCCGATATTTATACATGTAACTATTGAGATTAATTATTCGTTAGGGTACCCCCTTTCAGGGGGCAAAGGGGGTCAGTGTGCTCAAAGGTGAATTCAACTGATATGCTCCGGCTCCACAAAATACATATTGATCATCCCTTTGTTCTTGGCTTCGATCTTGCCGCGGTAGGTGCAGTCAAAGCGATCCTTTACTAATTCATAGGTGTTTTCGCTGATATTGATTTTGCCGGCTTCACTGTTTTGTTCCATGCGGGCGGCAAGGTTGACAGTGTCGCCCCATATGTCATAGGCGTACTTCTTTACACCCACGATGCCCGCTACAACGGGACCGGTGTGGATACCAATGCGGATTTCAAACGGCATTTCTCCGAGCGCTTCCTTTTCCATTTTGCGACGGTGCATGAAATCACGCATTTCAAGCGCAGCACGCACGATTTCTGTGGCGTGTGAATAATTGGATACCGGAAGACCGCTCGCGCAGAGGTAGGCATCACCGATGGTTTTGATTTTTTCGATTTTATATTTCTGGATGATACGATCGAAGGCGCTGAAGCAATGATGGATTTCGGCGACCAGTAATTCGGCGCTGATTTTTTCACTGATGGTCGTGAAGTCCTTGAAATCTGTCAGCATAACGGTCACCATGGTAAAGGCCTTAGCCTTAGCGGAGCCGGTGGCTTTTAATTCTTCTGCTACTTCTTCCGGCAGGATATTGAGCAGCAGTTCATCGCTCCGTCGTTTTTCAGCATCGCTTATCTTTTTCTCCTGGCCTATCTTGATGCGCTGACGATACACGACACCCGCAAAAATCAAAGCACCTATGAGTCCGGCAAGAATAGAATACCGGATGGCTCGTTGCCGGATATCTTTTTGTTCCTGTTCAGCCCGGGCCTGGGCTTCTTTTTTATCAAACTCATATTGCATGGTTGCTTCCGTCAGCTTTTTGTCTTTCTCCATATTGAAGACCGAGTCCTTGCTGATAGCATACAGCTTGTAGTTTTCCAATGCGCCAAGATAATTGCCGGACAGGGATTGGATTTCACTCTGACGCTCATAAAGTTTTATCAAGGAATGGATATCGCCGATTTCTTTGCTGATGACGATAGCACTGTCTGTATAGACTTGTGCTTGTTGTAAGGCAATGGTTTTATTTCCATTAAACATGGTTCGCAGGGTTTCCGGATTTTTATCCCTGGCTACTCTCAGATAGGTGCCACCGATGGCTCCGAGATTGGCTGCTACACCGATTTGCAGCCCAAGCTCCCTGCTGATGGCGAGTGCCCGTGTATAGTGATCGAGTGCCTTGGTATACAAACCTTGTTCGGCATAGATCGCGCCCATGTTGCCAAGATTGCGCGCGATACCGTTTTTATCGCCTAGCTCTATGTATATAGCGAGGGCGCTTGAATCGTATTCCAGGGCTTTCGGTAGATTGTCCATCGCTGCATAGATCTGACCGATATTGCCCAGGTTAGAGGCGATGCCGGTCTTGTTGCCGAGCTCTTCGTCGAGCTCATTTCCCTTGAGGATATATTCCAGTGCTTTGGGATAATCTTCCTGGCTGTTGTACACTAGTCCGATATTGCTGAGTGAATTCGCCATTTCTACTTTGTTGCCCATCTTTTCATGGATCTGCAGGGCCTGGTAATAATGTTCGATCGCTTTAGGAAAATCGGACAGATACCAATACACGACTCCCATATTGTTGAGTGCCTTGGCGGCATCCGCCTGATCACCGGTCTCAACAGCTGTGGCCAGGGATTTTGAAAAGGCAGCCAATGATTCGGAGTACTCTGATTTCCCAAATCCATGGTTGACACCGATCGCCCGGTATGCATCGATCACGCCGGCTTTCCATTTGAGTTTTTCAGCCATCGTCAGACCCTGGTGTCCATAGGAGATACCTTTGTCGGGATCGATGGTGTTGTAGGTAAAACTGAGGTCGATCAAGACCTTGGCCTGGTGTGTATCAGTTATTGCGGGTTGGAGATCCGGCAGGAGGGAGTCAATGCGGGCTTGCCCTCTTTTCTGCGCAAGGGCAGCGTGGGTAACCAGGCAAAGCATGCATACCAGGAGGAGTAGTTGTTTCATTTCAGGGCGAAAATATTTTTTAATGCACTATTTCGCGCCCAATATCGTCCAACCTACGTAGATCTGAAAGGTATTATCTTTTAAACTGTCATTTTCGCTTTCTGAAATGTCAGATAAGCCGACAACGTAGCGAAGACCTGCATTAAAACCTAAGGGAAGATGAACCAATGCACCAAATGCAGCACTGTATGAGGGGCTGGTCAAATCATCCAGAACATCGACACCATCCGATTTAGCACTCGTCAGGACATTGAATTGGGGTCCGGCTTCTACACTGATTAAGTCAATGATTCTCCAGCGTAACATGATGGGTACGGTGACATAGTTTGTTTCAAACTCCACATCATCGAGGTCGCCACCCTGGGAGCTCCACAAAACCTCAGGAGTAATCCCCCATTTATCGGATAATTTAAAATTAGCATAAGCCCCGGCGTGATAGCTGGTCCTTGAACTCGTTTCATAGTCATCGGTAGAAATGTTGGCAAAATTGGCTCCAGCTTTAATTCCGACTCCCAACTGTGCAGAAAGAAATATCGGAGAACACAAAAGAACAATCATTAAAGTCAAAGTTTTCATAAGGCATATTATTTAGTTGTCAAGATCAAGAAATATACAATCGTACAATTCGACTCACCACTTCCCCTCTATCTGCGCTCAATTCAATCTCTAAATTACTATTTATTTGGGAGGCACTTTTTGATTTTTCTGACAACTCACCCCCGCCCCCTCTCTTTTTGTCGAGAGAATTAAGGTACGAAAATGGTCTTCTGAAGAGAGGGGTGTGCATTTTTTCTGTAGACACAGATTTCTCAATTAATTCATTTAAAGTTTTAAAAGCACTCCCCTCTCTTTTTGCGTATCACATGCGTACGGAAAATCATTCTTAAGAGAGGGGCCGGGGGTGAGTTATGCAGGAGCATATGGAGTGTTTTGATTTTTTGCAGGCACGGATCAGGTATTTCACATTTGCACTTTGTGCAAAATCCGTGACAAATCAATGTATTCATCTTAGGACCAATGGATTT
>DATHZY010000535.1:0-4197 GCA_035458325.1 Saprospiraceae bacterium
GGAGGATAGTGCAACCATCCGGAGCATGGTGTTGAAGAAACGCCTGAATCCTGATTTGAAAGTGATGCTGTCCCTCGGCGGGTGGAGCGGATGTGAGACTTGTTCGGACGTATTCAGCACAGGCGGCGGACGCAGTGAATTCGCACAATCGGTCCGGGAGCTTTCTGATTATTTTATGACAGATGGAATAGACCTGGACTGGGAGTATCCTTCTATCGCTGGTTTTCCTGGACATACCTTCAGGCCTGAAGACAAAGAAAACTTTACTGCGCTGCTGAAAGAACTCCGGATGGTCAATGGCGAAGACTTTGAGATCAGTTTTGCGGCAGGTGGTTTTACGGAATACATCCAGTCTGCGGTGGATTGGAAAGAAGTGGTGAAGTACACAGACTTTATCAATATCATGACGTATGACCTGGTGCATGGTTTTAGCAAGGTGAGTGGTCATCACACACCGCTTTATTCTGCACCGGAACAAGTTGAGTCCACAGATCATGCCGTGCAGATGTTGCTGGCTGCTGGTGTGCCTGCTGATCAATTGGTGATCGGAGCAGCATTCTATGGCCGGTTTTTCAAGATCAATGAAGGCAGTCCGGTGGATCTCTATCAGCCAGCTACCTTTTCGCATGGCTTCTCCTTCAGGCATAGCAGTGATTCTCTTTCGGTGAGCAATGGATTTCAGCGTAAGTGGGATAGTGTGGCGTTGGCGCCCTATGCAATCAATGAGCAGCGCCGGCTAGTGGCGACCTATGATGACCGGTTGTCTGTGGCACTGAAGATGGAATATGCCAAGAAGCATCAATTGGGTGGCATTATGTTTTGGCAGCTCATGGATGACAAGTTCAGTGGGGGATTGCTGGAGACGGTGTGGAGGAACAGGTAGGGTGGAGGATGAATATATCAGCATTAATAGCGATTAAGAAACAGGGGGAAGGTGAGGAAGAGGGCTCTCTACTATCAAAAGGATTGCTTAGTTTTGATTACAGGCATTTACGTTATGTGACATTATGAAAAAAGCATTCATCTTATTTAGTATCCTTTTTATTTCGATGCTGCATGCTGATGCCCAAAAAGTTACGGTAGATTCGGATGGCAATATTTATCTCCTCGGCCTTGTCCAGGATTCAATCACGTTTGCAGATTCCACAACGATTGTTACCAACAACTATCCATGGGAATCTCCAAAGACATACCTTGTAAAATTAGACCCGGGTGGAAGCGTCCTGTGGTATAAATTGTTTGACCATACGGTTGATTATTTCAATATCAAAGCAGACCATTCAAACAATTTATTAATGGCAACCCAATTGATGGGTACTGTAGAACTTGATTCAACAACGGTATTAACCGGCTATTTTCAATTTCTAATTGCAAAATTAGATACAGATGGCAACCTTGTCTGGTACAATCTGTCGGCTGGAAAGTCTAACAACTATTATATCTCCTTCTCCGTAGACGCCCAGGATAACATTTATACGGCTGGTTTGTATAGCGATACTTTTAGTTTTCATGGTCCGGACACGATTTTTAATCCTTCCCCGGTGGTAAAAACCTTTGTTGCCAAATTTGATTCATCGGGAAATAACCTTTGGTTAAAAAAATTGGACGGCGATTCCCGTTGGGTATTTGATATTGATGTTGATGGATCGGGGAACTCCGTCATTGTAGGGGAATTTATCAACAGCCTTTATTGCCAGGGAGACACCATCAATGCTATTGGGGGATTTGACGGTTATTGGGCAAAGTTTGACCCTCAGGGGGTTTTAATAAAGATGAAGCGGATTAACAGCAGCAGCTACGATGCTATTAGTGATGTAGGCGTTGGGAGGAGTGGCCGTTTTTCCTATACTGGAAATTTCGACGGAGACACTTTATTCATTGAAGAATTTCCTTTGACTATAAATTCATCCTCCATCCCTGGAAATTTTGTTTTAAATGTTAATCATCAGCCTTCGGAAGACTGGATACTAAATTTTACCGGAGCAAACGCTTCCAAATACCATGGCGTGGAAATGGATTCGGCAGACAACACCTACTTATATACGCTTTGGAATGGACACACCTATAACTCATCCTTGAACTCCTTTGTTGGCTCAGATATCAGTAATGCGAACTACATCATTAAAATGGATTCATCCGGTAATGCCGTCTGTGTTGTGCATGTGGATAATGGACTGATTTCCGACATAGAAGTTACAAAGGAGGAGGAAATCTATGTTGTTGGTAATTTTCAAAACACACTATCCTTAAATGGTACGACCTATGCACAAATTGACAATAATACATTCCTGGCAAGCTTTGATATGAATTGTAATACCACATGGACTTCGTTATTGCCTAATCCGTTGGGTACAGGTATTCATGAAGTTGTAAATACAGGAAATGATATTTTAATTTTCCCTAACCCGGCCACCAACGAAATTTTACTGTCCTTTAACGAATACACGGTAAAGTCCGGGAAAACCTCCGTATACTCGATAGAGGGTACAAAGATGATGGAATTGGATTTTTCTGAAGCGGAGCAGGTAGCGTTGGATATTGAGCATCTTATTCCGGGGGTTTATATCATTCAGGTCATAACCGATGACCGCCATACATTGAATGGCAGATTTGTGAAAATATAATTTTATATGCCATCTTCTAAAATATTGGCTAATTAGTCCCAATCCTTATGGCATGTTTACATTCACGTATAGCTTTTGTATTGTTTGGTATGTTGCTATGCATGCTGATAAGTTGTCAAGCTGAGGAGGCAAAGGTCAAGCAGGTGAAAAAGGCTGTTCATGCTATCCCCACGAAGGAACCAGAGCCATATGTTAATCCAACCCTCGTGTTTTATCCTCTAATGAAGGATGTGCCGTGTTCATTCACACTGCATAAAAACCAACTGCAGGATTTTAATAGTTTTTTTTATGGTGGGAGTTTAACGAAATGGTTCACCTTTGATGCTGTCACCACCGATACATTAGTTACGATTGATGTCAAGCTCAAACCAGTATTTAGTTTTATTGACGGATTCAAGAATAGTGCCTATTACAGGAACGGATTCAACTATAATCATCCAGTCTTTAGCCTGAAGGCTATAACCAATCCTGATTCACTGGCAGCGATCAATGCCCCGATGCTGACCAAGGAAGCCTGCAGGTCACTCTTCAATGTGCCTGATTCCGTTTACCTGTTCTACTCTTTCGATCAGTCTTCAAATGATCCGTTTTCAAGAACGAATTTATTTGTCCGGCACTTATTCTATAATCACCATCAATCATCCTATACCCTGATGTCCCTGGATACCATGGGGCAGTTCATGGATTCGATCACGGTGTGTTCCTTTACAGACACGACCACCTCTTATGATTTTAGTTTTGCCATTCCCTCTGCATTGCAGGTGATCCGGCAGACTATAGTACACAAGCCTGACTATTATTTCAAAGAGAAGCATGCCGAGATCAAGCGGATTTATTCAGCGCCAGATGGCGAGCTTTACAATTGGACGGATACGATCATTGCTCCGGAAAAGCATTGTCAGCCTATACCTTCAGATTCGGTTTTTGAGATGCGCAGACATCTTGATTTGATCACACATGTCATACCCCTACCACTTGGTATGGAATATAACCTGAAACGATTCTTAAGAGATGCCTTTAATGCCAGCACAAGGGAAATATTTACTATGGGGGAGCCTGGATTGAACCTTTTCTTTATGGTCAATGCCATTCGCTATAAAGAATCATCCCCTGGTATTGTCCTGGCATCTGGTGAAGATATGTTTCTATCTATCTTCGACAAACAAGGAAGGGTGAGTGATGCAAGAGAAATATCAAGGGTGGAGATCACCAATTCCGAATCCCCTACTGTCAATACCTATGGTAAGTTGGGACCTCAGCTTACTACGTATCTCATTAATGACTATCCGGTCAGAGATACGCTTGATGA
Organism: Saprospiraceae bacterium; assembly: GCA_035458325.1. Classification (GTDB taxonomy): domain Bacteria; phylum Bacteroidota; class Bacteroidia; order Chitinophagales; family Saprospiraceae; genus Opimibacter. Next base: position 3,934 of record DATHZY010000535.1, read on the forward strand.
ATGGAAAGTAGAAAGATCTAAAATTATTACGTCAAGGCGAAACCAGCCTTTGTTGACGGTGCCATTTGGAAATCTGGATCAATATTTCCCTTTTAAGGATGAGAAGCATTTTGATGGAGATATAATAGGCCAGCGATATAATGAAATAGGAAGTTTTCCTGATTCTATTTTCAGATGCATAGAAGAGGTTGTGAAATTGAATGGCGGTTACCTTCCCACCGGCAATTATTCTATCACCCATGCCTCAAACGGACTTACGTATTG
>DATHZY010000536.1:0-3471 GCA_035458325.1 Saprospiraceae bacterium
TATGTTCAGATGCAATCTAAAAAAAGCACAAATTGAAAATGCAAATCTAAGTGGATCAATCCTCACCTATGCAATCCTGAGCGAAGCAAATCTACAAGGCCTTAACCTGGCGGATGCAGTATTGTCTAACTTGATTATTTCAGACCAGCATTGGCTTAAACGTTTGGACGACTGGAAAGTCAATGGCGCCCCTGAAATTCAAAGAAAATACAAAATGATCGAGGCGTACTCTTATGAAAATTCCAAATATCAACTGATAAAGAGAGGAAATTGAATTTCAAGAATTCACCCTGATTTTTCATCGGAGCTGATCAAATCAAATGGTCCCCACTACAACATTGATTTTCCTGGCAAACTGGATGACCCCCATGTCAGTACTCCGAAAAGGTATAAAACCAATCTGAAAAGCCCAGCTATGATATAATTGAATGTCGTTGAGATAATCCCTTAATAGCTGAGGTGTCCAAATAGTATGTCTATCTATCCCGTATTTCCTACCTAGAACTTTTCCTAATTCTTGTCCCCATTCATTATTAATCATGTCCAGGTAATTATCAACAGGCCCATTTTCAAAGTCTGCCAACTGCTGGTCAGTAAAATCTCCTGTAGTCAACTCTGGCATATTATACAACTCATGTACATCTGCTATAAAATCAGCCAGACGCTCAGAAAATAAAGACGTCATAAATGCTTGGGCTGTAATATGGTTAAAGGTGTTCAGATAACCTTTCTCTGATAGTTCTTCACACGATAAATTCAGATAATCTTCATCACTGATCTGATTTACCATCATTTCTGCCAGGTCATAAAAGGCCACATCCCCTTTACCGAATAACGGAGGTCTCCTCCTGCTCAAATGTTCAATACTTATCAATTCTTGCTTATGCCTTAGTGCGTAGGGACACTTAATACCAAGCAATATTTTACTCCAAATCGAGCCATTTCGGACTCTTAAAAAATCAGCCTGACTAATTCCATCCTTTAAATTGCTGCGGATGACCACTCCACCACTTGTGTATTCAAGAGTAACTGAATGCTTACCTGGCTCATACTTGTTTGAATCAACAGTCTTTGGTGTGTAATGAATGGCGATAACTTCTTTAAAATCCTCCAATGACCTGAATCGAGTCAACAGAAGGGCTCCTTTACCGGCCCTCTCATCATAAGATCTGATCGTAAATTCTTCCTTTTGTGCTGATATATTACAAGCTGTCCCTGAAACCCGGCTATTGGATTGTTTACAATTACAGCAAACAACTATCAGGCAGAGAGTGGATACTTTAATTAACCTCATGCTTACCTAATTAAAAGGGCATGCCCCTCTTCAATGTTAAATTGCGAGGCATTGGAAAGAACGATCTTCCCGGCCTTGGTTTCACCCCGTATATCCAGTGCATGTATATCTAGCTGACTGACATCATCAAATACCATCGCCGGCCGGTAATCAGGTGCTTCAATACTCAATTTTATATTCTTCATGATCAGTCCTTTGACATGCCTCACATAGAGCCCCCAGGAGGGCAGTTCTCCAAACATCGAAAATTCGGGATAAACAGCCTCTCTTTCCGGCACATCTCCTAACCGGGAAACCGGCATATTCGCCAGTCCATTATTACCTCTACCCGGATAAATGATCTCAATGTTTTCAAGTGTTACATTTTCTACCGGATGTCCCGGGATGCCTGTAATGGAAGATGGAAAGGTATTATGAAAAAATGGAAGCTCCGGGCCACGAATGTCATACGCGTAGTCCGGACGCTCAAAGGCTACTTCTACCTTGATATTGCGCAATGTGACATTTCTCAAGACTCCAGGTTCACGCGTTTTACTCCTGTCCCCTAATCGGATAAAAAGGGCATTTCCGGTATTGACAGCATGAATATTTTCAATCAGGATATTTTCCAGCACACCTCCATCCACGCATTCGATAGCCAGGGCTGAACGAAAAGTGTCAAAGACCTTAATGTGCTCAATGGTCACATTCTTAAAGCCACCGTGGGATACGGTTCCAAACTTAACCGCACTGGCACTGGAACGAACTGTGCAATGTGCAATGTAGATACTATCGCATAAATGATCACGTGATTGCGATTTCAGGCAGATGCCGTCATCTGCCGCATTGACATAGCAATTAGTGATACGGACCCTCTTACAATCCTGGATGTCTATGCCGTCATTGTTCCAATATGCGTCGCTATCTACATTAACATGGTCCATGATGAGGTTCTCACACTGGTCGTATGTCTGCACCCAGCATGCAGCATTCCTCAGGGTCACGTTGGTGACTTTAATATTCCTGCAATTGACAAATTCTATGAGCTGGGGCCTTACATAATGGATAGGTCGCATTTCGACAAAATTATAATCCGCACTGTCAAGATGGCCTGCATAGAATAGGCTATCGATATGCAAAGCAAGCTGGCGTCCCTGCCCATCAATCGTCCCCGGACCTGTAATCACAATATCACTCTCCCCCTCTGCCAACACAAGGGCCTTCCATCTGCTCAATTTGAAATAGTGATCAGGATTTGTACTTCCGAGGAGAACCGCATCCTGGAGCAAATGCAGCTCGACACCAGATTTTACCACCAGGCTGCCGGACAGAAAAGAACCGGCGGGAAAGACTACCCTTCCATTGCCATACAAATGAGCTGCTTCTATGGCTGCCTGTATACCGGAAGTACTCAGCGTCTTACCATCCGGCACAGCGCCATAATCCAGGATATTAAATTCCTGTGCATAGATAATGCATTGGCAACCAATAAAAAAAAGTGAAAAGAAAACCTGCCGCATTACTTACTATTAAAATGGCTATTGACCACAAACTGATTATTGCGTATTAAAAGTACATTTTCTGCGTTTCTCTTGGGCGGACAACCGGTTCTTTGGGTATAAATGTGATATCGATCTGTTCTGGATTACCCTTAGTTGTCACTTTGAGCATGACCGATTGATATGGTTTGAACTCAACGTTCTGTGTGAGTGTCTTACCATCGATCGTAAACTTCAGCTTTCGAAAAACAGACTTCTTCATCAAGGACTGACCCGAGTAGAGGGGATAGGCCAGGCCAGTGCATTGTGGCTGGGCAAGAAACAATAAATGCGTTCCGTCCTCCTCTACCCTACACCAGTATCCAGGCAGGCTATCTCCTTGTATCAATGGGGGATGATCTATGACCGTATTAAAATCATTGGAAACATTACGGAGGGAAACAAGCTCACCAAGCATTGTATCGAATGATTCAGTTTTTACCTGACCAGGCTGTTTTGGAAGTCGCTTTAAACAGACCGGCAGTCCTTCTTTTGCTAATTCCAATATACGACTGAGTGCCCTGACATCCATATAATCTACATCGACATACAGGGAAGAGAACGCTGCATCTCCCACGAGCAACTTTCCTTTTTTAAATTTAGCCTGCATCAAAAAGTGCCTGTTGACCCACAATGGATGATAACCGGCAGTTTCTTCAG
>DATHZY010000537.1:0-2374 GCA_035458325.1 Saprospiraceae bacterium
GAGCATCGTCCAATGGGGCTGGCACAGGGTCCCGACGGATCCCTTTACATATCGGATTCAAAGAAAGGAAAGATCTGGCGCGTGATGTATAAAGGCGATAAAACTACTTTCAGCACCAGGCACCTTGCTAAAATGAAAAAACGTGAGCAGCGCACTTACGTAAAGATACCTGACATTGATAAAGACAATCTTGACCTGGGTAAAGCTTCTTACAATGGTCAGCTCATTTACCAGACCTATTGCCGTGCCTGCCACCAGCGGGACGGCCAGGGTGATGGAAGCAGATTTCCGCCACTGGCCAATTCTGAGTGGGTGACCGGCAACAAGGATACCCTGATCAGAGTTATGCTAAAAGGCATCAATGAACCCATCATGGTGGCAGGGAAAGCTTATTCAGGAGCCATGCCCCAGTTTGATTTTCTCAATGATCAGCAAATGGCCGATCTGTTAAGTTATATCAGGACAAGCTTCACCAATACTGCAGATTCCGTGAGAGTGGATGAAGTGAGGGTGGTTAGGAATAGGCTTGCGCATTAAATCGCAGTCCGGATTCCGGATTGTGAATTTTTGGATTTATGATCCGGAATTCGCAATGCTCAATACGGAATCCATTTCATCTGACATATACCGGACTCGCTATCCCATTGAGATCATACACAATAGCCCCGCCCCGTATCGTCATCTCACATTCAAATTTTTCCTTGCCGTTCAATTTGTAACCGGTTTTGTCGTAAAACCCAAAATCACCTTTGCGGATGTTCAGTATGGTGATATCGGCTTCGGCGCCAACAGACAAATGACCCAGTTCTTCCCGCTTGATCACAGTTGCAGGAGTCCATGTACTTGCTTTAATCACTTCAACCAATGGCATACCCATCAACATAAATTTCGACATAACATCCAGCTGATTCTTCATGGATGTATTCATACTTCCGGTATGCAGATCCGTACTGATGGTTGCGGGATAGAGGCCCTGTTTGATTGCTGGTATGGCTTGAGAAAAATTGAAACTGGCCCCACCATATCCCACATCAAAAACGATCCCTTTTTCACGTGCCTTAAAGACGAAAGGCTTTACCAAACTTGTTTTTTCGTCAACTATTGTTTCACGTGCTCCGCCCAGTTCAGCGTAAGTATGTGTGTAAATATCACCAGGCCGGAGTTTCTGCAAAAACAACTCTTCTATGGGAAGATTGGGTTTGGCGCCACCAAAATCAATGATCACCGGAAGGTTGGCCAGCTTGCCCGCCTCCACTACCCTCTCGGTTGGTACCCAGTTGTGTCCATTGAAATGCGCCAGTTTGAAGCCAACAATATAATCTTTGTATTGCCTGGCTGTATTGGCCGATAGCTCAGGATTCATGTCGTTAATATCCTGTTCAAAATTCCCTCCCCTCATCCCCTCTCCAACAATATTCAGGAACGACAAAACCCTTGTCTTGGATTGGTCGATGATATTCTTTTTGAAAGTAGAAAAATTCTTCCATCCCGCCCCGCCGCAATCTACTATGGTTGTCACTCCCACCCGAAAGGTGAAGCCGTCTGGCGGTAACGCCGTGAACCCGTCGCTCAGGTAATGGTCTGGCTGTGTGCCATGAAACACATGGCCATGAATATCGATTAGGCCTGGCGTGATGATCAGTCCTTTAGCATTGATCACTTGTTTACCTTCGGCAGCCGGAATCTCTTTCGCTAGTTTGGCAATCTTTCCATCCTTCACCGCGATATCCATTTCCGTGTTGACCTGATTCCGCGGGTCGATCAGCCTGCCACCCTTGATCACAAGATTGTACGGGACAGTACCTTGGGCCATACCCGTAATTGTCATAAATAAACAGAGGATAATGAGCGTACATTTCTTCATCTTGCTTGCTTTAAATCAGATTTGACCAAAATATACATCAATTTCAGTATAACAGAATCTCGATGCTCAGGCCGCGGTAAATAAATAAATCGTAATTTCTCCGCATAGAAAATATTCCATCAATGATGCTCTCTTTTTTACTCAGCATTTCTACTTTCCTGTCACTACCCTTTCAAAAAGATTCAGTCTACCAGATGGTAGTAGGGTCCTATACTAAAAATGGCAACCCGGGTATCGAAGTATTTGAAGTCAATGCAAACACCGGATCATCCCGGAAACTGTATACTAAAGCCAATCCCAATGCCTCATACCTTGCTACAACCCGGGATGCACGGGTGATGTATGCCGTTACGGAAGAAGGCGGGGGATCGTCAAAACTCAGCGCCTACAAACTGGATGGAAAAGGTGAATACCAGAGGGTCAATTCACAGTCTACCATGGGGGATGGGCCCTGCTTTGTGAGCATCCGCGAATCTTCCCGAACAGCATATGTGGCCAACTATTCCGGCG
>DATHZY010000538.1:0-6608 GCA_035458325.1 Saprospiraceae bacterium
TAAAATGTGATCATCACCATTGCTGCCACATAGGGCTTCCTGATGTGCCTGATAAGTATGTCAATCATATTCGGTCGGGTTTTATCAGTTCAAATTACAAATAAATCACCTGGAACCTACTTGTCATAATGCAATAACCCAATTATTGTCGCCCTTCTTGCAATTTCCTTCTAACCTCCTAAACCAATCTACATATAAACTCATCAACCTACCAACTCATAAGCCTATAAGCTTATAAGCTCTTATAAGCTCTTATAAGCCCCCTTCCAGTTCCTCCCAATACTCCGCCGCCCTACGCATGTGCGGAATAAAAATAGATCCGCCGACGATCAAGGCCACTGAACACGCTTCATAGACCTGGTCCTTCGTCACTCCCAGTTCATGACAGCGCCCAAGGTGATATTTTATACAATCATCACAACGCAGCACCATGGAAGCCACGAGGCCCAAAAGTTCTTTGGTCACTTCCGACAGTGCCCCATCCTCATAGGTTTGGTTGTCAAGGCTAAAAAAACGCTTGATCACTTTGTTGTCATGCCCCAGGATCACATCATTCATCCGTTGGCGGTATTCATTGAAGTCTTTTGTCATTGACATAATAGCACAATTTTTTTTTTGTAAAATTTCCCTTTCAGTTGCCTTTACGTTTAATCCGGCTAAGTTAACGATAACACTTATAGTATCTTAGCGGAATGAAAATCATGCTGCCTTTTCCACTCGTTTCATGTCTTTTATTGGCCATCTCCCTCTGGGGCTGCAAGGCTGAAAAATCATCTGCACCTGTCCAGGAAGCCAGTACCGATACCCGGAAGCTGGTGCGTGACGCATATGCCAGCATTGATCCCTTTACCGTTCCATACGCCTTCAACACGGACAAGGCAGCCATCATCAAAGAACGATTGGATGCGGAGGCTGATCCCGGTAAAAAAGTAAACCTTCGGTTAGAATACGCCATGGAATTGTTGAGAGCCGGTAATACCCAGGAATCGATGAACCAATATGCCGAGGCTGTAAATTTTGTAATCCAGAATGGATTGGGCATCGGACCGAAAGAAAAAAGAGAACTTTATTCCACCATCGCCATTGCTTACCTCCGTCATGGCGAAATAGAAAACTGTGTTCAGAATCACAATCATCAATCCTGCTTCCTTCCCATCGCCGGAGCAGGTGTGCATCAATTGCCATTCGGCTCCACCAATGCGATTAAATACCTCGAACTCATCCTGACAGAGTTTCCGGATGATCTGGAGTCAAAATATCTGCTTAACCTGGCATACCAGACGCTTGGCCAATATCCTGATAAGGTCCCTGCCAAATGGCGCATCGACCCGGTATGGTATACCAATAAAAGAAAGATAGAACCCTTCAAGGATATTGCCCCTGCCCTTGGCCTCAACCGGAATACCCATGCAGGTGGCGTCGTGATGGATGATTTTAATAACGATGGCTGGCTTGACATCATCGTCACTTCATGGCATCGAAATGCCCCTGCGATTTTCTATCACAACAATGGGGATGGCACCTTCACGGACAAAACCAATGAAGTAGGCCTGGACGGACAGGTAGGCAGCTTGAATCTCAATCAGACCGATTTCAACAATGACGGTTGGCTCGATCTCTACATCATGCGTGGTGCATGGTATGGGCCATCCGGTGATATCCCTAACACCCTCATGATGAATACCGGAAAAGGTACTTTCGTCGATGTGACAATACAGGCAGGACTCACTAAAAATGCTGCAACGCAAACCTCATCATGGGCAGATTTTAATCTCGACGGATGGCTTGATCTCCTCATCGCGAATGAGTCCGTCCCAGGTTATCTGCGGGGAATAGACTTGTACATCAACCAGAAAGATGGAACATTCTCACATCAATCCGAAGCATATGGTCTCACGCAGAATGAATTTTTCAAAGGATGTGTGGCTACCGATGTCAACAATGACAAATATCCTGATCTATACATATCAGGTCTCTCGCGCAATCCACTGTTGTTGATCAACCAGGGATTCAAGGGGGTTGCAGGCTTCATCCCGGCAGATGGATCTTCCATTGCGCCCGGGCCTGCACATAGTTTTCCCTGCTGGAGTTTTGACTACGATAATGATGGCCATGAAGATTTGTTTGTATCCCCTTTCTCCAATGAAGGCTCTCCATCAACTATGTGGATAAAAAGCCATGGCTCTGATTTTGATCATTCATTTCTTCCCACATTGAATCATAACAAAGGAAACGGACAGTTTGAGGAGGTAGGCCAATCGATGGGCCTGAACGAAGTCTGCTTTTCGATGGGATGTAATTTTGGAGATATCAACTCCGATGGCTTCCTTGACTTCTATCTTGGCACAGGCAATCCACTCTATCAAAGTATTGTCCCTAATAAAATGTACATGAATGTCGACGGCAGGAAATTTGAAGATGTGAGTTACAGCGGCGGTGTTGCCAATATTCAAAAAGGACATGGGGTTAGCTTTGGTGACTGGAACCATGACGGGGACGAAGATATCTTTGCGGTCATTGGCGGGGCATATGATGGGGATGCTTTTTATAATTGCTTTTTTGAAAATCCTAATCAAGACAACCATCATTGGATCGTGCTCAACATCGAAGGCACTACAGCCAATAAAGCAGCGATCGGCGCAAGAGTCGCTATCACCGCCTTAGAGAATGGGAAGGAAAGAATGATATATAGAACCGTAAGTTCAGGTGCATCCTTTGGCGCCAATAGCCTAGCGCTTGAAGTGGGTTTACGAAAAGCTACCAAAATCAAAAATGCCATTGTGCAATGGCCGTGCAAAGACTGTCCGGACAGTGTTTTCGAGGGACTCGAAATCAATAAATCTTACAAGCTCGTTCAGGGATCAACCGTTGCTCAACCTCAAAATTACATGACAGTGGCAGCAGGAGATAAAGAGGGTCATTCAACACATAGCCATTAATTACATTGCTTTACTTTTTTTTATCCCCCAGGGGCAACGGATAGAATGATATCCTGACTTGCCAAAATAATTCTATACCCGCTCAGTAAGATTATCATCTAATTGACATTCCATGCAGCCTAAATTCTCCGTTTGTTATTATCCGCTTTAAATTAAAATATACTTAGAATTTGCATTTGACGGTTATCTGACAATGATCAGATACGGTAAAAAATTACCTTTGCGCCATGAGACGCACCCTATTAAACCGAATAGCTCTCTGGCTATGGGCAGCATTGTTTCTTGTGGCCTGCAATACAAACAAATCAGAAGAAATCACTCCGGAAGCGGATACACGCCTGTGGGTAAAGGAGGCATTTGCCAAAAAGGACATTATGCAGATGTCGACAACCTTCAACCAAGAACGGGCAGCCCTCATCCAATCACGACTCCAGACCGAAACAGATCCGCTGACGCGAATGAATCTGACCGCAGAATACGCTATTGAACTACTCAATTGCGGAAAGTACAATGAAACGCTCGCACAATTGGACACCATCTATAAATTTTTCGCCGACTTGAATGCAGAGATAGATCCGGTGACCAAACGCAACCTATATTCCCTGGTCGGCATCGCCTATATGCGACAGGGAGAAGTCGAAAACTGTCTCCACAACCATAACCAGGAATCCTGTTTAATCCCCATTCAGGCTAAGGGCGTTCATCAACTTACGACAGGTTCCAGAAAAGCGATCGAAGTATACGAGAAGTGCTTAAAAGAATTTCCCCAGGATCTCGAGACGATTTACCTGCTCAACATTGCCTACATGACCCTTGGAGAATATCCTGATCGGGTACCGAAGAAATATCTGATTGATCCCTCCTGGTTCAAGTCTAAAATAGATTTTCCGAGATATACCGATATCGCGGCAAAACTGGGTGTCAACACCTTCAGCCAGGCAGGGGGAGCCGTCATCGATGACTTCAATAATGATGGATGGCTGGATATTGTCGTCACCTCATTGGGCCCCAGGGAAGAACTGATTTTATATATCAACAATGGGGATGGTACATTCTCTGATCAGACGGAAGCATTTGGCCTGAAAGGCCATGTGGCCATATTAAACCTGAATCAAACAGATTACAACAATGATGGATGGCTGGATCTGTTCTTAATGCGTGGAGCATGGTACAACAGCATGGGAGATATGCCCTGCACCTTGTTGAAGAATACAGGCAAAGGATACTTTGTTGACGTGACGATGAAAGCTGGCCTGACCAAGTATGCAGCAAGCCAAACGAGTGCCTGGGCAGATTACAATCTGGATGGATGGCTGGATCTGGTCAAGGCAAATGAATCCATGAGCAATCTCCAACGTGGTGTCGATGTGTACATCAATCAAAAAGACGGTACGTTTCTTCTAGAATCTGAGGAGTACGGCATGACCACAAGCTTGTTTTTTAAAGGATGCGTGGCAACGGATGTAAATAATGACCGTTATCCGGATCTCTTTTTATCACCGCTAGGCGCGCCCAACCTGTTGTATGTCAATCAAGGCAGCAGCGGAAAAAATGGTTTCGCTCTTTCAGGACCTGGAGCCAATCTTTCTGCTCCGGATAAGAGCTTTCCCTGCTGGAGTTTTGATTATGATAATGATGGACATGAAGACATTTTCGTGTCTTCCTATTCAAGCGAAGACACTCCTGCTGCCCAATGGATGAGGAGTCATATGGGGACTGCTGATCCTGCTCTGTTTCCAAAGCTCTATCATAACAAGGGCAATATGCAATTCGAAGAAGTGGGTGTCCAGCTGGGATTGACTGAAGTCGCCTTTACCATGGGTTGTAATTTTGGAGATATCAACACGGACGGATTCCTTGATTTCTATCTGGCCACCGGCAATCCAATGTTCCAAAGTATCGTCCCAAACAAAATGTACCTCAACATGGATGGTCAGCGGTTTGAAGACATCAGCTATACCGGAGGTTTTGCCAATATCCAGAAAGGACATGGTGTCGGCTTTGGTGACCTGGACCAGGATGGCGATGAAGATCTGTATGTGACGATTGGCGGCACCTATGATGGAGACAAATTTTATAATAGTCTGTTTGAAAACCCCAATCCAGCCCAAAACAACTGGATTGTACTTAAGCTCGAAGGAACCACAGCGAACGCACCAGCAATTGGTGCCCGGGTCACGATTTCAGTCGTGGAAGGAGGAAAGGATCGGACCATTTGCAGAACCGTAACCTCCGGTGCTTCCTTTGGTGCTAACAGCCTGATCCTGGAAGTGGGCTTGCGGAAAGCGACTGAGGTGAAAAGTGTCCATGTTCAATGGCCTTGTAAAGAATGTCCGGATCAGCTATTTACAGGGATGGCTATCAATAAAGCGTATACCTTAACCCAGGACAATCCTACCCCAACACCTCGAAAATACTCCGCGGTACCATTCGGGCATCATCAGGCCCAAGGGCATCACAAGCATCATTGATATTGTACTATGATTTCCTTTTTTAGACTTGTTGGAGCTGGGGCAGGAACTCCTTAAAACAGGGGCAAAACAGTGTGTCCGGAAAGGGTAATTACCCGACATAAGCTATCTTTGGGGTCTTATGACAAATCGATCCTCCGTCAGATTTTTGCTGTTGTGTTTATTGGCCCTATTCACGAACAGTTGCAAAAAATCAGCGACTGCTGATACCACTCCGACTGATTCCGCTTCGGCCACCGACTCCGATACACGGGAATTGGTCAGGGAAGCATATGCCCGTGTCAATCCAATGATGATCCAGGCCACCTTCAATGCCGAACGCGTGGCAATCATGAAGGATATGCTGGCAAAAGAAACAGATCCCGGAAAAAGAATTAACCTGGAAATAGAATATGCCTTTGAACTCTTGAAGGTTGGAAAATCACTGGAATCCCTCAAGCAATATGAACAAACATACAATACCATCCTTACCAATAAGATAAACCTGGATCCGAAGACCCGGCGAAATCTTCATTTCATCATTGGGATGGCATACCTCCGTCATGGAGAAATAGAGAATTGCGTACAAAACCATAACCACGAATCCTGCTTTATCCCCATCCAGGGAGATGGTGTTCACAAACTACCCTTTGGTTCCAGGAAAGCTATTACCCAGTTTGAAGGAATACTGAAAGAATTTCCTGATGACCTTGAAGCCCGATACCTTCTTAACCTGGCTTACCAGACGCTGGGCGAATACCCGGATAAAGTGCCAGCCCAATGGCGCATTGATCCATCCTGGTATACCAATAAGGTCAAGATCAAACGCTTTGAAGATATAGCGCCGATGCTGGGTGTCAACCGCAATGGACGTGCCGGTGGTGTGGTGATGGATGATTTTACCAATGACGGATGGCTGGATCTGGTGCTGACATCTTGGAATCACAATGACCCTACATTGTTTTATGTCAACAATGGCGACGGCACATTCTCTGACAAGTCAGCAGAGTCAGGACTCATCGGTCACCTGGGGAGCTTGCATCTCAACCAAACAGACTTCAACAATGACGGATGGATGGATTTGTACATCATGCGGGGCGCCTGGTATATGAAGCAGGGAGATATACCAAATACATTGCTTATGAATACCGGCAAAGGTACTTTTGTGGATGTCACTATAAAAGCCGGCCTCACGCACGTTGCAGGCACACAAGCTTCG
>DATHZY010000539.1:0-3211 GCA_035458325.1 Saprospiraceae bacterium
TAGGACCTTGCAGACCTGTATCTCCTTTATCACCCTTATCACCCTTATCCCCTTTATCACCTTTCAAACCTTCCGGACCTCTTTCACCGGTCTCCCCTGTATCACCTTTTGGGCCCTGAGGCCCTGGAATGCCTTGTGGACCTTGTGGGCCTTCAACACCGCCGTTAGCTGCATACAAGGCATAGGGCACACTCAACAATTCGCTGGTGCCAGTGATCGTGTAATCTGTGCCACCATCGGGATCAGTTGCTGTTTTGATATAAAAAGGTCCGTCTCCCCAGTTTATTTGATCCATGGCCCCTGATACAACATTGCCGGAGCCAATTTGTAAGGTGGCCAGACCATTTGCATTCGTTGAGACCGAATGTGTCTCCGCGTATACTTCCGTACCACCGGGAGATCCCTGGAGAAGACTAATCCTGATACCGACAACTTGCCCTGCAACCAGCTTATCGTCTGCATCCCTGATGACCGATTGATAGCTCATTTTCTGTGGAGACTGCGCCGCAAGCGACCAGGCACCCAGACAAAAGAAAAGCAAAAATGCTTGACGGAAATGAAAGCGATCCTTCATTATTTAGTTTGTTTTTATAACCTTGAAAGTCTTGATTACATCATTGTTGTGCGACACTTTGAGCAAATACATGCCATGGGTATACGCCTCCAGCGGCACAGTCACTGACCTGCCCGCTATATGCTCTCTCAAAAGGAGTTTCCCATACAGATCATAGAGGGAAAAGGAAAACTGTCTGTGAACCATATCCTCTCCGGAAAGTTCAAGGACCAGATAGTCCTTAGATGGGTTAGGAAAAATCCCGATCGTAACACCCGATAGAGGTTCTTCGCTTCCGACCATGATGACCTCAATTGGTTGCTGAACACCGGCATTTACTATTCCTGCCAGACTGGACTGACTCGTGTACGCGACTTGTCCTACGCTGTAGGAAACAGATCCTGGGGAGGCAGTAGCGTCTCCTCCGGATGACAATACGGTGTCCTGGGCCCATATGCCACAAAGAGCTGTCCCTGATAAAAGGAATACCAGAACTAATGTGTGTCTTTTCATGTAACCTGCCTTCCTGATCGATTATTCCTCTCCAATCAGGGAATTCAAGGTACAAACTTTGCCGGAAAACCCTACTAACAGTTAGTTGGTGCCTTCAGAAACTTTCTTTTTCCGGAACATATTGGCGGATAATCCCCCAAGAAGAGCACCATAGAGTGTACTGATGATCGGGCTGGAAGAGATCAGGCATTGGCCATTGCAGCCCACAAAGTGATAATAGAGGTAGCCACCTATGGCACCGGCCAGAATACCGATGAACAAATGGAAATTATTATGGAGGATGTTCATATACGATTTAGATTATAAGTCCCGCAGCAACTTGATCTGGTTTCGATAGAGTAAAACCTTTTTATCATTTTCCAGGGCTTTGAGGAGACGTGAGATGACGACGCGCGTAGTGGCGAGTTCTGAAGCAATTTGTTCGTGTGAAAGGTTGATCAAGGTGGAGCCGGTAACTTTTGATTTTTCCTTCAGGTAATAGACCAGGCGTTCATCCAATTTCTGGAAAGCAATCTGGTCGATGACATTCAGCATTTCATGAAACCGGTTCCTGATTGTTTTCATTACAAAACTTTTCCAGGTCGGGTACTTCACCAGCCATTCATCCATAAAATTGATGGGGATAGTCAGCATTTGGACATCCTCTTCCGCAACAGCCTTTACTTCACTAGGGTATTGCTGCATGCAGCAGGTAAATGTCATGGCACAACTCTCATTTGGATTGACGTAGTACAAGAGTAGTTCCTTGCCATCCTCATCAATGCGGGAGACCTTGACTGTGCCCGACAAGATGATGGGCATGGTCCTGACGGTTTGACCTATATCCAGTATTGTTTCACCTGCCTTTACTTCTACCAGCCTGGCATTCTTATCCAGGGCCTTTACTAATTCGGGCTCAAAAAGTGATTTAAATTGTTCGACAATTTCCATGTGGTGAAGGTAACTGTTTTGAAACGCGAATTAAAGGCACTCGTGCCATCGGCATGGATGATGCTTAGGCATGACCTGAGGGGTTAACCTGAATTGGAATTCTATTCCGGCTTAATCGTCAGGGGCAGATTGCTGGCTTGCCATTCTGAAATACCACCATTCAATTCGTACACCCTGGCAAACCCTTCCTTCTTCATGATTTCATAGGCTGACTTGCTTCGGCCACCGGCCTGGCAATACACGAAATAGGTTTTTTCCTTATCCAGCTTCTTAATATCTTCCTGGAAGCTTGGCTTGTAAAAATCGATGTTTATCGCATTACCAATATATCCACCGGCATATTCTTCCGGTGTACGGACATCGAGTACAATGGCATTTTTAGTGGTATTGAGCTTCGTACTGAACGTGATGGCATCCACCGAACCCGTCACCGCTTGCGACTCACAGGATGACAAAACCAGGCTGAGAAATGCAAATAAGAGATAAATGGATTTCATGTTAATTACTTTTATGGTCTTTGATAATCTGTTGCAATAAGGATGCCGGGACAACACCGGATTGACGCCAAACGATTTCTCCTTTCTTGAAAAGAGCCAGGGTTGGAACGCCTTTGATCTGGAACACCTGAGCAGCCTTGGGATTCTTATCCACGTCTACCTTGAGTATTCTGACCTGATCGCCCATAGCTGTATGTACCTGTTCCAGGATAGGCTTCATCATTTTGCATGGGCCGCACCACTCGGTAAAAAAATCCACCAGCACCAACGGCTCTGTGCGGATGATGTCATTGAAGGTCCTGTTTTTTCCGGTTCTGATCATGATTCTGGTTATTTATAAAAGTTCAGCTTTTGGTAGCGTCAGCATCTGCAGGCAAGTCGGCCTTCATATCCGTCTTGCATGCGCCGCCAAAGCAGTTACCTGAAGCACATCCAAAGGCAAATAAACCCATGGCTGCGAAATATACACCTATAAGCGCTCCGGCCCATTGATGGTCTAAGGCTGACATGACCACCATACCTCCACCCGCAATAAGGTAAAAGGCACGCTGAAATGTCCAGCCTGTCATAATTCTATCTATCATTCCTTAGGTTGTTATATATGCTGAATACATCCATACCATCTTCTCCTGCTCACGGATATAATCACTCATGAGCGCATTGGTTCCTTCGTCATTGGCGTCTGCGGACAGGTCAAGCAATTCCCGCTGCTTGAGAA
>DATHZY010000540.1:0-10751 GCA_035458325.1 Saprospiraceae bacterium
GTGCAGATAACAAACCCTCCATCAGGAAGGCCGTCTCTACAAGGTCACCTCCGTTGTCAAACGTGCTGAAGGGCACTACATCACCTGTCTTACCATTCATCCAGTGCGGAAAGACGCCGTGGAATCGGTCTGCAAACTGAAGAAAGCTCACGATCTTGAGCAAACGGCTGACACCTTGTTCACGGGTGATATAACCTCTGTGAACACCAACAATCAGTGCCATGATGCCAAAACCTGTGCCTCCGGTGGTGACGATGTCATCACTTCCTAGGCGTTCGCGAGCCATCCCGCTCGTGGGATGACCGTATTCATAAAAGTACCGGAAAGTATATTCCTGAACCATGTCGAGGAACTGATCGTCAGTCATTGGAGCTACGACAGCATCAATGGTGTCTGATGTTTCTAGAACATTTCCGGTGACCGTAAGGGCATCGATATAATATTGATATGTCTCCTCCGCCTGTGCATCCCTTCCTGTCCAATCCTGGAGGCGCAACTTCCTGGTCTCGGTTAATAATGAATACCCGGGTTCATCTTGTGCTTTCCTCCATATCTGGTATCTGTCGGCCGTGGATACGCTATTCCAATGAACTTCGGAATGCATATCATATCCTTTGGCTGAAAGCATCAGTGGCTGACCTTCTACGAGAGCAACAGAAAAGAATATAAAAAGGAAGGGAAAAGAGAATTTTAACATAAGTTCATGCAAGTTAAAGGCTTTTGAGGTAACACGTGATTTTCGGATAAATACACCATCCTCATGGTGAATGCTGTCCTTGTATTTATCGTATGTTATCGATGTCTGGTCTATGACTTCATGTCTGTCATATTAAAATCATTATCCTTCCATTTTTTGTAGATATTTTACTACAAAATGAGTAGTGGACAATAACATTACTCACCCGTATAGGTCGGATAAAAAGCCACTATCATGTCCAAAAATGATTTTCGTCATAAAGCTGCGATTTTGGCAGATTTCAGGCCTCAGACTGGCTAATTCTTACTTACTTTACCGTTTAATTTGACCATTTCTAAAAACCAAATTAATTATGAATCGATTTTTTAAATTTTTCGTTTTTGCATCACTGTCTGGTTTGGTGCTGGGTGGGTGCTATCCATCTGGACCGGACTTTACAGAAGACCTGGATGTCGTGTATACCAATTTCGACCCTGATTTTAATTTCCAGAGCCGGAGCACGTATGCCATGCCGGACAAAATCGTGGTTGACATCGATATCGACAACGATGGTGATACTACACTAGAGTACATGAAAGACATCTATGCTAACCCAATCCTGGCGAGGATTGAAGCTAACATGACTTCATTGGGATGGACCAGAGTGGACATCAGTGCCACCCCGGACGTGTTACTCTCACCGGCTGGTATTTCTTCCACCACATTTTTCTATTCCTACTGGTACGACTGGTGGTATGGTGGTTGGTATGGCGGTTGGGGATGGTATTACCCACCTTATTACACCGTCAGCAGTTATACCACCGGTTCGCTGATTATGACTATAGCTGATCCGAATATTGACAGTCCGATCAATCGATCACCTACCGCCTGGATAGGGGCTATGAATGGACTGCTGACAGGTTCCGGTGATGTCAATCGTGTATTGAATGGCATAGACCAGGCTTTTGAGCAATCTGCTTATTTAAAAACCAATTAATCCACTGCTGACCATGAAAAAAATTCAATATATACTATCCATACTGCTGATCAGCGCTGTGTCCATGATACAGGCGCAAAGCAATACCTACATGACCTATTCCATGGGTTTTGGCATGGGCGATCTCGGTGATTTTATTTCCAAAACCAGCTTCAGAGGTGCCGCTATCGATTACCGTAAACTCGTACAACCTAATGTGGGCGTCGGTTTTAATCTCGGATGGAATGTCTTTTACGAAGAAAAAGATTATGACACGTATACCAGTGGAACGGAATCATTGAGCGGCAAACAATTCAGATACAGTAACCACGTCCCTATGTTGCTCAATGCAGACTACTATTGGAATCCAGGTGAAAAAATAAGCCCTTTTATAGGCCTCGGTACCGGGGTGATGTACACCAGACGCAATACAGATATGAACCTCTATACCCTCCAGGAAGAAGCATGGAATTTCACCTTGTGTCCAGAGATTGGTGTACAGTTCAATAGTAGTATCAGCTCTGCTACCACCATCATGCTGAAGTACTACTATGGCCTTAAAGCCGGCGACCTGGATGAAGCACAATCCTATCTGGCACTGAATGTGGGTTTCGTATTCAGACAACCTTAGGAAGTGAGCAGTTAGAAGTGAGCAGTTAGAAGTTTAAACGCTTACCATTTAACATTAACCAATAACCATTTAACAACAAACCATAAACAATTCAAATGAAACACTTACTAGTTATCGCGGCCCTTTTTGTTTCGACCATGGGATTCGCACAGAGTGCGCAGGAGGAAGTTGATTTACTCCAGTCCCTCTATGGCATGCAGAAAAAAGACATCGTTGCTGATTTTATCAAATTGGAAGGTCCGCAGAAGGAGGAATTCTGGACCATATATGATGCCTACGAAATGGAGCGTAAAGCATTGGGACAAAGAAGGCTAAACCTCCTGGCGACCTATGCTGAATTCTACAGCTCATTGAATGATGAGGCTACAGACATCCTGATCAAGGAAATGAATGACATCACCATTACCAATGACAAGTTGATCGCTAAGTATTATGGCAAGCTGAAAAAGAAAGCGGGTGTAAAAGCTGCGGCTCAATTCGTTCAGATTGAATCTTACCTGTTGAGCGACATGCGCGCGACAGTCCTCGAAGAGATTCCATTTATCGGTGAATTGGACTAGTCTCCGGTCTTTAAAATTAAAAAAGCCATTCCCTCCGGAATGGCTTTTTTAATGTCCGGAATGGTCGTCTGTTAAAGTTCCCATCCCAGGGAAATGCCATACACATAGTCTGTTTCATTGCCTGCAACCGCCGGCCGGTTATCATAGTTGAGCGTGATATTAAACTTGACATAGAAGTCATTTGCAAACTCATATTTGGTGTCCAGCTTAAAATCAGAACGGATACGACCCGATTCTGTAAGACTGGGATACAAGTAGATGTTGGAGAGCAGGCTGAGGTCACCTGTATCAAACATGTTTAACTCGGAACCCACATACGCTTCAGCACTGCTTCGGTCAGGTGCTTCGTTGGTGAAGTTTTCCAGGTTCAGGGAGATACCTCCTCCTACCCCGAAATAGGATCGATTGGAATGGATGAGGAATTTACCTGCACCGGCCTTTCCTGTATAACGGGCCTGGAGGGCTTGTTCGGTGTTTGATAAATAGTTGCCATCCAGCATCAGGTACCAGTCATGCTGGAGATAATATTTATAATTAATTCCCGCTTCATTGCGCACCGTGGGGGCGATACTGTCCTGAATGGATCGAAAGAGGTTGAAAAACAATTCTGTTGACCACTTATCGCCGAGGTAGCCTGCAGCAATGGCCATGGTTCCCTGTTTCAATCGATTGGCTTTCGTGAAGCTGAAGCCCAAATCAACACTGGCATCGACCCTGCTCCAGAATTCGGATTTCAGTCCGATAAGGTGAACGACCTCATCGAGTGCCGCTTCAATCGGAATCCCATCCAATTCTGACAACACGATTTTCCCATCCTTATTTGTTTTGAGATTGCTATTGATTCTCCGGCCATCCTGAAGCGTAACCAGAAAACGGGTGGTGGAATAGATCTCCCTGATTTCATCCCATTTGATATTGAAGTCCTTATCGGAATAGGGTGTTTCTACAAACAACACACCTTTGTCCAGGGACTTGATCTCTCCCACCATCAAATCTCCATTGGTCATGACGAGTGAGTCCTTCTGTCCATTGGCAATTATAGGTAGGAAGCACATAATAGTTATCCAAATGAAGTAATTGAAAACCAATTTCATATTCAATTCAATCATTAGATGAATCATCATCATTCATTAGACGCCTCTTATCATTCGACCGAAACCAAAAATTATATAAAAAAAGCTCCACACCATAGGCAGGTGTGGAGCTTTCAATGATCTTTATTTGTTCCACTCCTTTCGGACGAAACAAGAAATACTTTATTGTCTTACATCAAAAGCAACCCTGCGGTTCTTTGCCCTGCCTTCAGCAGTTTTATTGTCTGCTATCGGCATCGTCTCACCGAAGCCCTTCGCTGTGATCCGGGAAGGATCTACACCGTTTTTAACCAGCTCCGCCATGACTGAATTGGCCCTGTTATGGCTTAGCTTATGGTTAGACTCCTCTGATCCAACATTATCGGTATGGCCGCGAACCTCCACCTTCAGCATCTTGAAGTCTTCACTATTCAGCAGTTTCGCGCCTTCCTTAATCATGGTCTTTGATTTCGAGGTCAACGTGGCACTACCGGTCACAAACTGGATAAACTGTGTATTGAATTTCGCATTTTCAATCTTTGGACATCCGCCATTGTCAACCGGGCCTTTGATATCCGGACACTTGTCATCCGGATCGAGTACACCATCCATATCCCTGTCAGGGATCGGACAGCCATTGTATGCAGCGACACCTGCCTCTGTAGGACATTTGTCATTGTCATCGGTAATACCATCGCCATCGGTATCCGCACAGCCGTTATATTTCGCTAAACCAGCCTGGTTTGGACATTTATCCATTTCGTCGTTGATGCCATCACCATCGGTATCCGGAATCGGGCATCCATTGTATTTAGCCAGACCAGCCACCGTCACACATTTATCCACCTCGTCATTGATGCCGTCATTATCGGTATCGGGAATCGGGCAACCTTCGTATTTAGCTAATCCTGCTATGGTCACACATTTGTCCACTTCGTCGTTAAATCCATCACCATCGGTATCGGGGATCGGGCAACCAACATATCTTTCAAATCCAAACTCTGTCGGGCAGTTATCGCTCTTGTCCGGAATACCATCCTCATCGGTATCGGCCGGAATAAACTTGCCAAACAATCTGAGTTTGACACCTACCTGGAAGTTATCATTCTTAAATTCACTCACAGCATCCGGAACTGCCCGGTTGTCCATGTTGTCCAATCCATACATATATCGTCCGAAGATGACCGCCCTGCCGTGAGGAAAGATTTCGATTCCTCCGTTGATAGCAAAACTTGGACTGGTAAAATCACCACTTTCCGTGGTACCAATATTATCTTCAGCATCCATCACCAGATCCAGTTGAGGGCCGGCTGTAATCGCAAGTGCTTTCCCTAGATGCAGTTTCAAGGATAGTGGTATAGAGATATAACTGATATTTCCATTTCCCAGCAAGGCAGCCGGATATTCAGCCCGATAGGAGTAGTAGGAATACATCACCTGTGGTTCCAGGGAAAGGGCACTTCCCAGCGGAAGGTTTACCCAGCCACCTGCAGACCATCCCATCTTGGAATCGTAGCTGATATCAGCAGGGTTTTGTCCGTCTATCCTGAACTTGCTTAGGTTCAAAGCACCTAATAAACCTCCGGAAACCGTATAACGGTCATGAGCAGACTTTTGTGCATAGGAAGTCACAGCAAAGGCCAGCATCATAAGATGAAGAATAAATTTTTTCATGAATGTTGTATTTATGGTTTGCAAACAAATGATTGCGCCTGTTTAGGCTATCGTTTTGAAATTCAGTCACAATTTATCGGTATTATTTAGGATACGCTAATATATTCCGATACTTTTTTATGCCTGTACCACCTGTTTGAACGAACATTGACCACAGGAAGGAAACCAATTGACCTCAGAAGGAGGTGCTCCTGTTCGTTCTTTGTAACGGTATCCTCCAAAGGGCCCAACCTCCTTTAATTAAATAGTGGCGGAAATCAGAGATGGAGGGTGTAGTAATAGGTCTACATTTGGGCAAGCACCCAATAAAGGGAAGGGCTGCGGGTCAGGGTTAGGTTTAACAAACCCCGTATTAAAACTGGTTTCAGGTTTAATCTGACCCAAATTAAATTTACCTTTACAGTCTAAACCGAAATCCAAATGAAATCATTTCTTCTTTGTACTGCATTCCTTGCAGTCACTTTAAGCGCAGCAGCCCAGACATCGTCTGTGACACTGTTAACTTTTGCAGGATATACTTTTGCAGACAAGTTTGAGACCTATTATGGCTATGGTAAGATCGAAGATGCCTTCCAGTGGGGCGCGGGCCTTGAATTTGGCATCCAGCCAGGTGCCGCGATGGAATTGATCTATCTCCGCTCAGACCCTGCAGCCTATTATGATGAAGATTTCAACCAGCAGCGCACAGGGACTATTGGCATAAACTATATCATGCTCGGGGCTACCGGTTACAGTCCAATCAATGATGTCGTTAGTGGCTTTGGTACATTTGATATGGGAGCAGCTTTTACCTCCAATATAGATGAATCACTCTATTCTAATAACGTAACGAAGTTTGCTATTGGGGGTAGAGTCGGTCTCAAGGTAGCACCAAATGATAAAATAAGCCTCAGGATTCACGCTCAGATCTTATCTCCCATACAATGGATAGGAGGTGGGGTATATTTTGGAACCGGCGGCACCGGTGCTGGTGTTTCTACCGGATCTACGATCTGGCAGTTCAACCTGGGAGGAAGTGTAAATTACCGTATCAAATAGATTTATTAACTTCATTTGGGCATAGCTGCTGAAGCTAGTCCATAAAAAATAAGGGCCATGGAGGGATTCAAGAATTTGATCCCCTCCATGGCCCTATTCTTTTAAAGTAACCAGCTAGTATGAATCCTTAATAAACTTGGCGGAAACGGCCAGGATGAGGATGCATGCCGGAAATATCAAGGCAGACCAATCAAGCATTTCCTGTTGTGAAATGGTGACTGCCGCAGGAGCCCATGCCACAAAAAGCGCGACAAGTATCGCGGAAACCAGTAATGACTTTAACTGATGAAACTCTGTGATTTTCAGCCAAGGCAATTCGTAGTTCTTCAGAAAAGTGGTATCCGCTAAGAAGAGTTTAGAAAGTCCAATTGAAAAGATGATAAAGACAAAACCAAATAAGAACCGGTCAAGGGATTCAACCAGGCTGACCCCAGGGTGTTTTTCCCAATGTCCGTGGACGATATCGATATAGGCTAGCACACTATGATAGATGCCCAACCCAAAAAAGGCCATCGCATTGATGAACGTAAAAAATACGACGAGGAGGATAGAGATAGAGAGTAACCGTTGCATAAGTGAACAACAAGATATTAATTTCTCTCAATTGTGATTAAGCATTACCCAAAGCCAAATTATAAGGAAATAGAATTAGCTGAGCACATCAGGATTTTTGCCAATTCGATTCCCACCTATTCTATGGGCGATGTATCTTCAATTGGCGCTTTATCCTTCTTTCCAGCGCGGCCCAGTTTTACAAAAGGTGGGGTAAACAACATAGCTCCGATCTCAAGACCAGCCCCATTGTTATCCCCAAATTCCTGCCCGTAGGTAATCGCAAAGGTGGCATATTGACTGAGGTCATAACGCAAACCGGCTTTAAATTCCGGAAGGGTTCCGGTTTCCCCTTCAGATCCAAATACTTCGCCAACAAATGAAAATTTTGGCCCCCAGGGATTATAGGCAACCCGGGTGGAATATGTGAACGACCATGCTGTAGTCTCTTCCACCCCATAGTTTCTCGTCATATTAAACCCGGGCATGATATCCCATGAAAGCTTGTTCTCAAAGAAAGGAAACGTGGCAGGCATGTTCATCCAATAGGTTTTAAATGCATCCTTCTCCCTGACCTCCGAATTTATAGTTCCGGGAAACGTACCTGTGCCCGCTTTAACAGCTAATCCGCCTGTCTTGGCCTTGTTTTCATAAATCATGTACTTGGCGTAATACGAAGTGGAATACCCATCATCTGTCCTGTTATTTTTATCCTCATTGTAGAGGTATGCCGCCATCGTAAATTCCCACCTGGGAATCAGGGAAAATGTATTCATCAACATGGAACTACGCTCTCCAAATGTTGGAATAATTGTCATCACCCCGTGTGGCTTAGATAGCCAGCTGTCTGAGTTAAACTGTTGCGCTTGGAGACTGCCAGGCCATAAACATATCAGGAAAACAGGAATTACAATATCCAAATACAGGCAATAAAGACTTTTCAAAAATGACTTTTTCATCACCGGATTTTTTTGATCGATAAAATGCTAACCCTCCTTCCTGCAATTCAATATTATATCTGCCGTGAGACAACAAAATAAGCAAAAAAGCAGGGTGAACCTAATCCAAAGTAGCGGTCACAGAATTAAAGGGAGATGATATCTGTCAACTAGTTGAAGGATCTTTAGGCCGCAAAACCTCGGTGTAATTCAGCTTCAATGTGTTCTTGCAAAGAAAAAGGTAAACCCGTCAAAAAAATTACTTATTCGAAATTAGTCTTTCCTGAATAACACAACTAAACACCAAATTCCCATCACGAAGTGAATGATCGTAACCGGCCACAAGCCAATCGCGGTCATCTGCAATCCCAGGATAGCAAAAAGCAGGATCAGGGTACCCGCCACATTATAGCATAAAACAGCCTTTACGATAGCCAAGGCAGATGCACCACTATTTCTCAGCAACCAACAGGCTATTGCAATCGAAATCAAGGCTGCGCCGGTGATCCCCGTGATAACATGAAGGCGGTCATCATCAAAAGGAATTCCCAACAACATCGGGACGATAGCAGAGGGTATGGCAATCAAGGCTATTCCTGTCAGACACTCAAAGACAGCTGTAATGGAGAGTAGTGTTTTCATCGTTTCAATTTTAAATCTAATCAGTTTTTATATTGGGAATTCGCATTTGGTGCGCAAGCAAACAATATGCCGCTGGCTTGGTGTCCGCACCACCAGCTTGCGGATACCATGCCAAAGAACCAAAATGAGATTTCCGTTGGTCATTGGTGAGGACACCAACAACTGCCTCGATTTTATTTCGGTTATTTCCCGGGAGGGACTTCCACTTTCACTTGTTGAATCTTACCGGTAAAGGTATTGTCCCCTTCCTTGTAATCATTGGACACATTGGTCTCTCCATCCATACCGACATCGACCCCTTCATCAGCAGAAAACATAAAAGGTTGGGTCTTAGGTATTTTTCCTTCGCCAACTTTTTTATCATCCACGTAAAGGATAGAGGTTCCCCCCGCACCGGGACTGCCTCCATCAAACACAAATTCATACTTGAGTGTATGGGCGCCTGGACTTACTGGTGCTGAGCTGGCAATCCTTGTGTTTTCTACACCGAAATAATTATACTCATGTTGCAGCTTACCATTCTTCATATACAAAGCCCAACCGCCAAACTTGCCTGCCTGGGCAATAATCACACCATTACCACCTGCTTTTGGGATCTCGACTTCTGCCGTGATTGTATAGTTCGTGTTTTTAACATTGATAAAGGCATTTTCGGCTATACCCACCATACCTTCATACACCGTCAGCGACTTGCGCGGACCCAATAAATCTGGTCTGCCGGCAATCGCCGCATTAAAACGTTCTGACCTGCGATCGTCAATAGGAAACACATGATTTTTGATCGCTTCCTGCCTGAAGACTTCCTGCAACTCCTTTAGTTTTTCAGGATTCGCTTCCGCCAGGTTGTTGGCTTCAGAAAAATCTTCATCAATGTTGTATAGTTCCCATACATCCTCTTCGAGGGGAGGTGCTGATCCTAAAATCCAGGGGATGGAATGACGGGTACACGCTACCCATCCATTATGATAAATACCCCGGTTGCCAAACATCTCAAAATACTGCGTCGTCCTTCGGTCTTTGGCCTGTGCATCATCTACAGTGTACAACATAGAGACTCCATCCATTGGGTATTGTGTTACACCATTGACCATCTTAGGTTCTGGCAATCCCGCAGATTCCAGGACAGTAGGTGCTACATCAATTACATGATGAAACTGGGACCGGATCTCACCTTTTGCCTTGATACGATTCGGCCAATGCAATACCATTCCATTTCGGGTGCCACCAAAATGGGAAGCCACCTGCTTTGCCCATTGGAATGGCGTATTCCCAGCGTGTGCCCACCCTATGGCAAAATGGGGAAAGGTGCTTGGGCTGCCCCAGTCGTCAATATGGTTCATCATCTGAGAGGCATCACCCTGGATTCCGTTCAAGGCCATCATTTCATTATACGCTCCTTCCGGTCCTCCTTCTGCACTGGATCCGTTATCGCCTACGATATAAAAGAAGATCGTATTATCGAGCTCACCCATTTTCTCCAGGGCGGTCACCAACCTTCCGACTTCATGATCCGTGTGTTCAGCAAAACCAGCAAACACTTCCATCTGGCGGCTGAACAATTTCTTGGCCTCTGCTGTCTGGGAGTCCCATGACGGTATCTCCTTTGGTCGCTCTGTAAGTTTTGCAGATGCCGGAATGATTCCCATTTGCTGTTGACGAGCATAGGTCTCTTCTCTCAGTTTATCCCATCCACCATCAAATTTTCCCTTGTATTTGTCAGCCCATTCTTTCGGTGCATGATGCGGAGCATGCGTAGCGCCTGTAGCAAAATAAACATAGAACGGTTTATCCGGAGTCAGTGATTGTTGTGCCTGCACCCAGTTGACGGCATGGTCAGTCATATCCACCGTAAAATGATAGTTGGGATCCTTCTCATGCTCTACCCGGGTCACCCCATCATAGATGGCAGGAGACCATTGATTGGTTTCACCACCGATAAATCCGTAAAATTTATCAAAGCCTGAACCGGTAGGCCAGCGATCAAAGGGGCC
>DATHZY010000541.1:0-2420 GCA_035458325.1 Saprospiraceae bacterium
GGTGGAGGGTTATTTATCAATACATTGGATCAAGCCCGTTTCGGATTATTATTTGCCAGAAATGGAAAGTGGAAAGATCATCAACTCATTTCTTCTTCGTGGATTGCTGAAGCCCGGCAACCGGGTACGGTCAATCCATCCTATGGTTATCTCTGGTGGACCAATGAGGATAACCGTTTTCCAGACGCATCAAAAGACGTATTTACCGCCATTGGATTTGGAGGTAACTACATCGTCATCGATCAGGCGCATGACCTCGTGATCGTGACCAGGTGGATGGATGATGAAAAAATGGCGGAGGTTGCAGGCCTCGTGATAAAAGCCATTAATTCAAAAGAATAATGATATCCTGATGGCTCATGATGCATTGTGCCTTGACCCCTGAAGGAATGTACCCATACGATCCGCTACTTCCATCTCCGCGTACAATTTTTATATAGTATTTAAGGACGGGCCGGTCATTATCATCCAGCTCCACAAATCTCCATTTGTCTTTTATGGTGTTGATCAAAGCATGATCACTTAGTGGTCCTCCGATCTTATAGGTGTACGTTGAACCTGCCATTATCCCCGGTTCAAACCGATAGTAGATGGTGTCAATATCCCTTAGCGGATGATGAACATACTCTACAATAAAGTTTAGATCAAGAGAATCACCAACCTGTAAATCAAGTCTGGGATGTTGGGTCAATCCACTTAAAAAGAACGTGACGGAGTCCTCAACTACATGGAGGAGACAATAGGATTCCCATTTGGAAGAAAAAGCATAATCTCCTGGAAGTAATAACTTATACGTCAGAGAGAAATGGCCTGTGGAATCGGTTTGACCAACCGTCAATAAGGAGTCTTCCTTGTAATATAGTTTTAACTCAATTGTTTTGTTGGAAGCAGGCTTCCCGGAACAATCCTCCAGGATGCGGCCTATGACCGGAAACGAATATTCCTTCACCGTTGTGTCTATGCCGCATCCGTGGCAACTCTCATCATCCTTGTTGCCACAGGCAAAGAGGGTAATAATGGCTACAGCAATGATTAATCCTGGAAAATATTTATGCATAGACAAGAACATATCCAATTTAGTTTCCTGCTTTACCACAAGGTAACGCTTACAAAGCAGACTCCCATGCCTGCACTCCACCGATAACTCCAAAATGTATAATAATTGACATGTATGTTGTCCGGCTACCGCAACCAGCTTACCCGGATTGGGAACTGAGTTTACCAGGTTTCAGACTTTTCGTATTTTCCCGTAGCAAAACATATAAACACGAATTCCAATGATAAAATCAATTTACCTGGCTATCACATTCCTCTGCTCGATCCATCTCTTCACCAATGCGCAGTCCGGTTACCTGGATCTCACATTCAGCGAAGACGGGATTTATTCTGCTGACTTTGGTACCAATGGGTTTGATATCCTTTATGACGCGGTATTGCAGGCAGATGGCAAGATCCTGGCTACGGGAATTTCTAATAATGATTTTGCAGTCCTTCGCTTGCTGCCCGATGGCACACCGGATCCGGAGTTTGGTGATGACGGCGTTGCTCAACATGACTTCAACGGAACATCTGATCGAAGCCATGCGATCCTGGTTCAACCGGATGGTCGTATTGTCGTGGCTGGTCAAATACAAATCAATAACCAGGCAGATTTTGCAGTCCTCCGGCTCCTTCCGGATGGAAAAATAGACAGCACCTTTGGCACGAATGGCTGGACGGTCACGGATCTGGGGACTACCTATGAATTTCCAAATTGTGCAGCACTCCAGGCTGACGGAAAGATCATTGCTGCCGGTCGGAAAGCTGATAATTTCCAATCCGACTTTACGATGGTTCGATATCATCCGGATGGAAGGGTTGATTCCTTGTTTGGGACAAATGGAATTGTAGGCACCAACCTGCGGGAAGAAGATGAAGTGACATCGATAGCTATACAACCTGATGGACAAATCCTGCTGGCCGGTTTTGCTTCTATCTCCGCAAAAGGCGATTTTGCAGTGGTACGATATAATCCGGATGGAACGCTTGATAAATTCTTTGGCGAAGGCGGTAAAATCTTTACGGATATCGAAGGTGTCAATGCCAGTGATCTGATCAACGCTATGGTCCTGCTGCCGGATGGGAAAATACTGGTCGCCGGGTTTGCTAATTACTTCAACCTCGATGGCACGTGCGATATAGGGATCGTCCGCTATGATGAAAATGGAATACTGGATCCTGAATTTGGTGTGGGAGGTATCAGTGTAACCAGACTAGGTTCTTCCACTAATATCTATGGCATGTCCGTACAACCGGATGGAAAGATCATTGTTGGAGGGGTTTCGAATGTCGTCATGGAAGAAAAACGCTGGCTGCTGGCCCGCTTTCATAGCAATGGGGTACTGGATGAAGGGTTTGGAACAACAGGATATACAGCTACA
>DATHZY010000542.1:0-6271 GCA_035458325.1 Saprospiraceae bacterium
ATAAATACCTTCATAAATTCCATCTGCATTCCCTGGAGACCAGCCATCAAATTCAGGATAGGCAATTCTTCTGTTAGCATAGTACGTGCATGGATCCATACCCTGGTCTATAGCAGTAGCATAGATGAAAGGTTTAAATGCTGAACCCGGATGTCGTTCAGTAAGCACATAGTCTATGTTAAACTGTTGTGCATCGTTACCACCTACCCAGGTCAATACACCTCCTGTCTTAGGATCAATAGCGACCACCGCACCCTGCAAGGTTGATAGATTGTGTTTGATGCTATCCATCGGGGAGGCAACTGTATCCTTCAGGCCTTCCCATGTCCACCATTTCATGGCTATGGGTTTGTCCAGCTCAGCCAGGATTTCTTCTTCTGATAGCCCTTTTTCTTTTAATGCATTGTAGCGAGGTGAACGTTGAATGGCATCGTTTAAAGGTGCTTCGTATGGCTTCCAGTCGGTAAACTGTTTGTCAAAAGCCTCTTGCAGTTTACTGAGATGAGTTTTTAGTGCCTGCTCAGCATATTGCTGCATACCATAATCAATGGTGGTATATATCCTGAGTCCATCCGTATTCAGGTTGTAGGGCTGTCCATCCGGTTTCGTATGTTTTTCACACCAATCAAGGAGGACAGGGCGTATATGGTTTCTGAAATAAAGGGCGATGCCTTCGGAGTCCGTATTTCGTTGATAAGAAATATTTAAAGGAAGGTTGCTCAGTGAATCGTAGCTCAGGGAATCAATGACACCATTGATCTTCATCTGGTTGAGCACTACGTTACGCCTGGCAATGGCCCGCTCCGGAAAATTATTCGGGTTATAATAGCTTGTTGCTTTCAAGAGGCCAACGAGCATAGCACATTCATCAATATTGAGCAGGTCTGCCGTCTTGGAAAAATAGCGGTCAGCCGCTGCATCAAGACCAAAGATATTTTCTCCGAAGGGAACGGTGTTGATATAGAATGTCAGCAGTTCTTCTTTTGAATAAACTTTCTCCAGCCGGGTGGCGATGATAAATTCCCTGAATTTATTGATCAGCATGGAGGCCACCATATAATCCTGGCGGGGGAAGAGGTTTTTGGCAAGTTGCTGGGAAAGTGTACTTCCTCCTCCAGCACTTTCCTGACCCATGATCAGCCGTTTGACAAACACGCGCATCCAGCTCCTGAAATCAATGCCTGTATGGGTCCAGAACCGCGAATCCTCTGTGGCTATCAGCGAACTCATAAACGCCGGCGGGATATCTTCAAATTTGAGCGTGTTTCTGTTTTTAGTGTAATATTTTCCCATCAGCTTGCCATCCACGCTGTAAATTTTCGAAGCCTCAGGTTGACGAATAGCGAGTAAGGCCTTTTTGTTGGGTATCGAACCAAATAATCCCAGCCAGGTCACCAGGAATATCAGCAGGAGGAATCCAATAAGACCACCAAAGACAAAGAGTCCATACTTGAACCATTTTTTGCGGCGTGCAGGGTCTTTTATACCAGTGATTAACCGGTGAGGCACGGTAGTGATAAACGTCAATATCCTTTTCGGAATGGAAAGGATGAAGGTCAGTATGGTCTCCAAATTAATCGCAGGTCTTTTCATCTATATCACAGAGAAGAGCCTAAAGTTATGGTAAGATTGGCGGTTTGTTGTTTCCGTTTCACTTTTAAGCGGATTTGCTCACCGGGTTTATATTTTTCGAGTGTAAGGAACAAGTCATTATTTGATTCAATGGGCACCTCATTTACCGCAATAATCAGGTCGCCCATGATAAAATCACCATTGGATGATTTCCTGGTCGGTTGGAGACCACCATTTTCAGCAGCACTCCCGGGTGCTACCGCCATGACCAACGCACCCTTGAGTTCCATCCGGTCAATAATCTGCTGTTGCACAAGGTCTACGCCCAGGACAGGTCGTCTGACTTCACCAAACTTGATCAGATCAGGAACAACCCAATTGACGACATCTACCGGAACAGAAAATCCAATCCCTGCATAGGCTCCGGATGGACTGTAGATTGCCGTATTTACCCCAATCAACCTGCCGGAGATATCCAGCAAGGGACCGCCGGAATTGCCCGGATTGATGGCTGCGTCTGTTTGGATGACATCCCTGATCGGAATCTGGGCTGCAGATTCGATTTCCCGGCCTAATGCGGAAATGACTCCGGTGGTGAGCGTCTGATCCAGTCCAAAAGGATTGCCGATGGCAAATACGGACTGACCTACCTTCAGGTCATGGGATGTGCCAATGGGGATAGGTTTTAGTTTCGAGGAAGCTTTTATTTTAAGTACTGCAAGGTCTTTTCTCGGTTCGATGCCGGCTATTTCAGCATCCCAGGTGGTCTGGTCTGACAAGGTCACTTTGGCTTTGTACGCACCCTTGATCACATGATAGTTGGTGACGATATTCCCTTGGTCATCCCAGATAAACCCGGATCCGGTTCCTGCCGGGATTTCATAAATATTTCTAGACCAATAGTCTTGCCTGACTGCAGTGGTAGTGATATACACCACACTCGGGGCCGCATTTTCGAAAAGGGCGATGGTGGCTTCTTCTGCAGTATTGACCACACGAATAGGATCTATGGCTCTTGACCGGGAAATCGTATCTATATTTTCGGACAAGGAGGATGTGGGGGAGGCCTGGTCACTGCGGCATTGAATGAGCAACCCGATTATAATGCCGGAAAGTAAACACAAAGCCCCAATCGTTGTTCTATTCATAATGCTTGTGGTTGGTCACCTGATGGATGCTATGCAAATATCAATATATTCTCTTGGGTAAATAGAAGCCACCTGGCTGTAGTTTATTAATAAAATTCAAATGCTCACCTGTTGCTGAATCAGTGATACTAAAGGACGTTTCCAGCGTGTTATTTGGTATATTACCCAATCAGAAAAATCAATTACTATGAGAAATCTATTCAGCATCAACGTGCTTGTGAAAGCCACCCTGCTATCCACACTCTTCATTTTCTTGGGATGTGCCGTGAATCCTGTGTCCGGTAAGAAACAATTGTCCTTGATGTCCGAACAGCAGGAAATTGCCCTGGGCGCGGAATCAGACCCGCAGATTATTGCTGAGTTTGGACTTTATGACAATGCCCCGATACAAAGCTTTATCAATACACATGGGCAGGAAATGGCTGCAATATCACACAGGCCAAACCTTAAATTTCAGTTCCGGATATTGGATTCACCGGTGGTGAACGCTTTTGCAGTACCTGGGGGCTATGTTTATTTTACCAGGGGGATTATGGCTCATTTCAATAATGAAGCTGAATTTGCCGGGGTATTAGGACATGAAATTGGTCACATTACAGCCAGACATTCAGTAGACCAATACACGAAGAGTACACTTGCACAGGTTCTATTGATGGGGGGTATGATCGTCTCCAAAGAGTTGCGTGCCTTTTCCAATGAAGCCCAGATTGCGATGCAGTTGCTTTTTCTAAAATACAGCAGGGACCATGAAAGCCAATCGGATAAACTGGGTGTTGAGTACTCCTCCAAAGTAGGTTATGATGCTAAAGAAATGGCTGAGTTTTTCAAGACGCTGAATGCACTGAGCAGTCAGGGAGAGGGTGGGGAATTACCATCTTTTCTGTCAACGCACCCTGATCCGCTGGATCGATATGAAAATGTAGCTAAGATGGCTACTGAGTGGCAGGCTAAGTTGCAATTGCCATCCTACAAAATCAACAGGAACTCATACCTGCAGATGATTGATGGAATCATCTATGGTGAAGATCCAAGGCAAGGATATGTGGATAACAACACCTTTTATCACCCGGAATTGAAATTCCTGTATCCTGTACCGGCTAATTGGAGACTCGCGAATACACCCACCCAGGTGCAAATGGCTCCTGAAGATGGAAAAGCATTGATGATCCTGACCCTCGCCGAAGGCAATTCCTTGCAAACAGCAGCAACCAATACGGCAACCCAATTGGAACTGACCACGACCTCCAGCAAGCAGATTACCATCAATGGGCTGCAGGCGCTTGAAGTGATGTCAAAGCAAGTCAGTGAAGATCCAGGCACAGGTGCTCAAAGTGAAATCACAGTGCAGAGTGTGTATATCCAATACGGCAAATTTATATACGTGTTTCATGGGGTATCAACTCCTGCGGACTTCCAGGCCTATAAGTCTTCATTTGATAAGACCATGTATGGCTTTAAAGAACTGAAAGATCAAGCCAAGATCAATGTTCTGCCGGAAAAGATTAAAGTGGTATCCGTGAAGAAGACAGGTACCCTTGGCCAGGCTTTATTGGACTATAATATGGCTACGGGCAGGCACAGGGAATTGAGCATTGTCAATGGGATGGATGTAGCTGATCAGGTGAAACAGGGCGACCTGATCAAGATTGTTGTTAAGTAGCAGAATATCAGTATTTTAAAGCCATATTACTGCAATAGTACACCAGGAAAAAGAACTTAATTTCAATTGTTTGATATTCCGGAGAAGAATCTTACCTTTGCCCCGCTAAAAATTTTTGTATACCGCATGCTGATTATCGAAGTAAAAGAAACTGAATCAATTGACCGCGCCCTCAAGAGGTACAAGCGTAAAGTTCAGAACGTAAGACTCATCCAGGAGCTTCGTCGCCGTAAGGAATTTGTTAAACCTTCAGTTTCAAGGCGCAACGAGATTCTGAAAGCCGTTTATAAGACCAAGAAGCAGTCAGAAGAGTAATTTCTGACAGTGCTTCCTTGTGCTTATTTAGTGCAGACAAGTTTCACATAGTTTTTTCCTATCTTTTGATCAAATTGGTAGTTGACTGCTTTGTCAAGTACTGAATAATAGTAGATTTGCACTACCTGCCCGGGTGGTGAAACAGGTAGACACGCAGGACTTAAAATCCTGTGGCCCGAAAGGGCCGTGCCGGTTCGATTCCGGCTCCGGGTACAGACATAAATCAAGAATTTCACAGAGACCGCTGTTTTTGATTTGGGTTTTAAGGCAAAGAGCCTGCGAACACAAGCCCCCCATCATTGCATGACATCTCTGTGAGGAACATTTGGGGTTTTCGACCTTGCGGATTAAAGATGATCATCCTAAAAAAGGGATTTGCGCAGGCTCTTTTTTTTCCCCCTGAATGAGCTATCCGGCCTCAGGCTTTATCTACTTTTTTCCGGTTATTCCTTTTCAAAACTTTTACGCATGTATCGGGTCCTTTTACACAGGGGCGAAACATGACCTATAACTTTGCTGTTAATCAGCAAATTTTATATGAAGAAAGTTCTTGATATATGTGTACTTTCCGACCTGCATCTCGGAACTCATGGATGCAGGGCAGAAGAGTTACTCGATTATCTGCATCAGATAGAACCCGCCAGGTTAATACTCAACGGAGATATCATCGACGCCTGGCAGTTCAGGAAGAAATACTTTCCTGCCTCTCATTGGGAGGTCATCGAGCGCATTCTCCAAATGGCCAATTCCGGGACTATAGTCTATTATCTCACGGGCAACCATGATGACATCCTTCGGCGATTTGATGCGTTGGATCTGGGAAATATCCGTCTAAGGCATCAGTTAGAACTGAGGATACAAAACAAGACCCATTGGTTCTTTCACGGAGATGTCTTTGATGCCAGCGTGCTGATTTCCCCTTTCCTGGCCTCCCTGGGTGGCAAAGGCTATGATTGGCTTATTCGCATCAATACTTGGATTAACCGCTGGAGGGAGAATTTTGGTATGTCCAGGATTTCCTTTGCACACCGGGTGAAGAGATCGGTTAAGCATGCTGTCAAATTTATAGGTGATTTTGAAAAGCAGTCCATACGCATGGGGTTGAAGAAGGGAGTAGACGTGGTCATATGCGGTCATATCCACCAACCATGTATCGAGCAGGTCAGCAATGAAGAAGGGAATATCCTTTATATGAATTCAGGGGACTGGGTAGAAAATATGACCTCCCTTGAATATCTCAATGGTCACTGGAAATTATTCAGGTATGGCGTTGACGAGGAGGCAGGCCTTGAGGAAATCCTGACCCGTTTGGAAGATGATCAGTATGTCTTTCCACAATCCAAGTTGGAAAAGGAAACGGAATAAAAGGAGCAAAAAAAGAAAAAGCCCTGGAGAAATCCAGGGCTTTTCTGTTGAGCGGAAAACGAGACTCGAACTCGCGACCCCGACCTAGGCAAGGTCGTGCTCTACCAACTGAGCTACTTCCGCAATTAATTTCGGGGCTGCAAATATACATTTTTTATAAAAATACCATATGACAGCCCCAATGAATCTGTATGAATTGAAAAATCATCCG
>DATHZY010000543.1:0-4655 GCA_035458325.1 Saprospiraceae bacterium
TATCTCAATTCATATTCACCCCACACCCATACTCTTTGTTTTTCCGGTGGATAAGCTCCTTTCATCACACCATCTTCATAAGGAATGTACACAGCGACATCGCTATACGTCTTTCCCTGTTGCATGAGGCCGGAGACTTTCTCCATATAGGCGTTGAACGCAGGCAGCTCCGGTGTGAGGCTCCCTCCCGGTCCAAAATATGTAGTTGCAAAAAAATCTATGGTGTCAGCACCTTTCGGCTGATAAGGCATGCCATGGTAAAAGTGTTGATTAACCCCTTGTGCAAACAGCGCATCTGCGACAAGCTTGAGATCAGCAGTCTGTTCCTGTCGCAGGTAGGTAGCCGGAAATCCATACATACAGGTAAATGTTTCGCTGGAGACTAAAGGCTTAGAAGAAAGACACGCCGATGAACTCACGATCCTTGAAAAATTTGGATTGTTTAACATCGCTTCCGTCTCAGGGATGTCGACCAGGGAATAGAGTGTCATCACATCAGCCGGTGCTGATAAACATTGAACACGTGACCATGCCCCCAGTTCCTTACATTTCTGCACATACGGTTTATAAAAACCATTGGTCACATATTCATCCATGTGAAGCATATAATCGTAGCGAACATCCGGAAAAGAGTCAAGTCCTGCTTCCATAAATGGAATGATATCGTAACCAAATGTGGTGGAAAACGATTGATCGAATCCAGGGGTCCAGATTTTATGCGTTGCATTGAGCTTGATCTCCCATGAATCCGTAAACAATGCGGATTTGCTTCCTTTCAGTGCTGGCTGCAATGCCTCGCCAACGGGATCCGCGAATTGATCAAATGCCTTACTATCGAGATGATTGATGACCCATTGGGTATCAGGGTACGTCCATGCAAAGGTAAGTGCCTGGCGAAACGAAGGATCACCATAAATCTGAGTTCTGTTTCCTTTTTCTATATTGCTGCCTGCCACCGGCCATGCACTTCCAAATGTAAAATCGCAAGACAAACCAATGGAGTCGGCATACAACTTGGCATAAGCGACCAACTCCGACCATTCCGGACTCAACCATTTCTGTGCAGTGGTATCTTTTGGATAGTGTCGGTTATACTTCCTGGCATACATATCCTGGTATCTGTACAATGGATAAATCCAGGCGATCTCCACTCCGCCAAAATTCATTTGCTTTGCCCAGTCCAGTTGATACCGGATATCCGGTTTCCTGATTTCAGTTGCAAACCACCACCATCGGGTGCAGGGCTTGGACGAAGGATAATAGGCAACCAGCTCACTATCATACGATTGACCCGATGCAGGTCTATACCCGATGCAGGCAACCATGATCACAAATCCGAACAACAAAAGGTACAAGAGCCACTTCATAGGACGAAAATTAACAATTTACTGAGGTAAGATCCCCATAAGGCCTTCCAGGCCCTGGAATTCATCAATTATAGAAATACGCTAAAAAATCAGCGGAAGCGAAATACTTGCTGACAAACCGTTGTCACTGGTCAACAATACTTTTGTGGTGATACAAAATACATTCACAAAACTTATCTACGATTATGAATAATACCGCAGAAGCCATTCAAATGAAATCTGTCATCACCTCCGAAGAATTACTTCATCATTGGCAAGGGCACAGGAACCTGACCCGCAGGGTGATCGAAGCATTTCCTGAAAAGGAATTTTTTGAATTTTCCATTGGTGGCATGCGCACCGCCGCAGGCCTGATCCAGGAATTAATTTCCATTGCCGGGCCCGGAATGCGACAGATCGCTACTGGCAAGAATGAAGAACAGAACCATACACCTGATCTGCAGAACAGTAAGGCTCATGTACTGAAACTGTGGGATGAAGGCACGGAGCAAATCAACCATTACTGGACCATGCTGCCCATGGAGCGATTTCATGAAGAAATCGTGGCTTTCGGGATGTATCCCGGCACTATCTGGTCGACCATCCTCTATTTTCATGACAATGAAATTCACCACCGGGCTCAGATGTATGTGTACCTCCGTGCATTAGGCATTGAACCACCTGCTTTCTACGAACGATAATCAACAAATAATGAAACCACCAAAGACCATATGGGTTTTCCGGACAAGCGTGGCCACGAGAATGGACTTACACAGATTAAAGCCGGTGTTAGACAGACTCATGCCGGCTGATGATAAATGGAATTTCGATCTGGAGGATTGTGATCACATCCTCCGGATCGAAACCCGATCGGTTTCGGACAGGGCCATCATTGATTTACTTGCAAATGAAGGCTATAGGTGCGAGGAACTTGAAGATATACCTTCTATGACGTTCACCACTTTCCATTCCTTTGAATCTGACTATGCACAAACAGAAAATGCTATGTGGAAAAATTAACTTCCTGACAGATTCACTCTTGTTTTTTCGACCATCTCCTTTACGAGTGTTTTAAAATTCTCCGGTTCCACAATTTCTGCACAATCGCCAAACATCAGGTACCAGCGTGCGAGGCCATATGCCAGATTCCTGGCCATAAATGTCATTTCTACCAGGCCATCCTTTTCCACTTCAGAGACAAAGCCATAATATTTACGACCGCTGCGCATATATCGGATTACATCTTTCTTGACCCTGATGACGACTTTTGTTTTTTCCGAGGTATCCTCCAGGTTCCTGAATTCATCGACGTCTATTGGTTCGCCTGTAAATGGCAAAGAAGTCCTGTTGATTTCCAACATCCTGTCAGTGCGGAACTGGCGATAATCCTTTCGGAGGTGACAATAGCCTATAACATACCAGAAATTGTGTTCATGAAACAAGCCTGCCGGTTCGATCATGCGTTCGATCGCATCTTCTCCCTCGTAAGTGCGATAGACCAGCCTGACTTGTTTTTTCTCTGCGATGCTTTCGATCAGGACTTCTAAAGCGTCCGGGGTGTTTTCATTAAAGAGTTGTTGTGTGGTATTGATCCATATCTGTGATTCCAGTGCGGCTACATGGTCCTTGGCGTGGCCTCTCAGCACAGATTTGATCTTGTACATCGCGGATTCAAAATGACTGCCCAGTTTCTTGTCTGTAAACTTCTGCATGAGTTTTTCAGCTGCGATAAAGCTTGAAGCCTCTTCGCGTGTAAACATGACCGGGGGCAGCCGATAGCCTTCGATGATGGAATAGCCTATCCCTGCCTCGCCGGCAATTGGCACTCCCGCTGCTTCCAGCGAACGGATGTCCCGATATACCGTACGAAGGCTCACGTCAAACCGGTCCGCCAGGTCCTGGGCCTTGACTACGCGGCTTGATTGCAGATGAATAAACATGGCTACGATTCGATCAAAACGGTTCAATGCATCATCACTCATACGAAATGGGATTTCGGATACAAATATGGAATCTTCAGGAGAAACCAATTTATATTTTTTGGGATTACCCGAAACCGTTGTTAGTTTTGCATCTACTCAAACCCTGGATCCACAGCCCTATCCTGCTTAACGAACTAACTGATGGCAAAAACATTAAAATCTGATAGCGAACAAGTCACCGAGCATATCAGCAAACTGGATCCGGCTATAGGGCCGGTGGTAGAAGCATTACGCCAGATGATCCTGAGCACAGACAAATCAATCAGCGAACATATCAAATGGAACAATCCATGTTGCTATTATACCGGCGAAATGAAACCTTTCAATCCGAAAGAATATAAGCGGGAGATTGTCGTATTCAACCTGTACAAAGGACGTATCATGATGGTCTTCCCTAGTGGAGCGAGAGTAAATGACACCACCGGGTTTCTGACCGGAGAATATAAAGATGGCAGAAGGATTGCCATCATTGAAGACATGAAAGATGCAAAAGCCAAAAAAAAGGTTTTGCAGGCTGTCATCAGGGAGTGGCTGCGCACAATTGATAAATAAATAAAAGGCTAAGGCGGAGGCTAAGGCTAAGGCTAAGGCAGAAACCCATTAGCCTCTTTAAACTTTTCACTTTTCACTCTTCACTTTTCACTTCACTACATATTCCTCCTGTACTGTCCACCCACCTCATACAAGGCATGGGTCACCTGACCAAGTGAACATTTCTTAGCTACCTCCATCAGGGCTGCAAACGTATTCGCATTTTCAATGGCGACTTCCTGCAACTTCTTCAGGGCATCTGCAGAATGGCTTGCATTTGCAACATGGAGTTGGTTAAGGCGGATGATCTGGTTTTCCTTTTCTTGTTCATTGGATCGGATGACCTCTTTCGGCAATACTGTTGGAGATCCGTCTTTCGATAGAAAGGTATTGACGCCTATAATCGGAAACTCACCGGAGTGCTTCAGTGTCTCATAATAGAGACTCTCTTCCTGTATCTTGCTGCGCTGATACATCGTCTCCATCGCACCCAACACACCTCCGCGTTCTGTAATTCGATCAAATTCTGCCAGCACGGCTTCTTCTACCAGGTCAGTCAACTCTTCGATGATAAAAGCGCCTTGTAATGGATTTTCATTTTTAGCCAGGCCTAGCTCATGGTTGATAATCAACTGGATCGCCATAGCCCTGCGCACACTTTCTTCTGTAGGCGTCGTGATGGCTTCGTCGTAGGCATTGGTGTGCAGGCTATTGCAATTGTCATAGATCGCGTACAGAGCCTGCAAGGTGGTCCTGATGTCATTGAATGAAATCTCCTGGGCGTGTAACGAACGAC
>DATHZY010000544.1:0-4233 GCA_035458325.1 Saprospiraceae bacterium
GTAAATCCTGCCGCCAGGATTAGCATGTACGGAAGCCGGATGATGCCCCCCATCAACACCATACAAACGCCAATAGCCCAGATCACTTGTAATATGAAGATGCTGTAAGAGAAATCAAAAGTCCACGCAAACGTGATGAGGATCAATTCAACGACAATGAGCCAT
Source organism: Saprospiraceae bacterium (assembly GCA_035458325.1). Lineage (GTDB taxonomy): Bacteria > Bacteroidota > Bacteroidia > Chitinophagales > Saprospiraceae > Opimibacter. The sequence continues at coordinate 166 of DATHZY010000544.1, forward strand.
AGCCCTCGTTTAAAGAGGAAAGCACTTAATTCAGCTTTACTTTTTCTAAGGCTTTGCAGGTAAATCGATGTGCCGGCCAGCAGGATGAAGACAGGTGCGCAGTAGTGCGTAATGAAGCGGGTGAAAAACATCAGGATGTTTGTCGTAGCCGGATCGAGCGGATCGCGGGTAAACGCCTCCGCATGAAAAAAGTCCCGGGTATGGTCCAGTGCCATGATGACCATGACGAGCCCACGCAGGACATCAATAGCATATATCCGGTGCTGAGCCACCGATGGTAGAACGTTGGTTTCCGTCATGTGGTGAAGTTAAATTTTTTTTTGCCTTTCCATCATACCTCTTTTCTGCACCGGCAGTGGTCAAATACTCAATAAATCTGTCAGTTACTCAACAGGATGCCATGGCAAGATTCCCTTTTATAACTTCAGGACTGTATCGTTTCATCAGGAATGATGAAATTTGGGTTGAAGAAATTGAGCATCGTATCCTACATAAAGTGCCTCCTGCTATTGGTTGCTGTCCTGCTTGTCCAAAGCCAGGTCATGGCGCAATTACCTGATTATTACCACCTGCAGCTATTTGATAATTCATATGGGATTCGACCTGGTAATATTGAACGCCTTACAAAGGATAAGCAGGGTTTCCTCTGGGTACTCTATCCCCGTTCTGTCCAGCGATTTGACGGCAGAGAAACAATCACCTTCAAGCCCGCAGGTCCATTTGAAGGACTGACATCAGATGAGGCGGGCAGGGTCTGGCTCACCTCCCTGGAAAATGTGTACTTATTTGATCACCGTCGCCAGGACTTTGTAGTTGTGCCGCTGGAATCAATGGATTCAACTCGACGGATAGGTAGTGTCTTCCAGATGCCGGGCGGCAGGACGTGGCTGATCACCAGTAATGCCTTTTTTGAGTACGACGTCGGACAAAACGTATTTAAACACATCCTCAAGGATCTGCCCATTCCGCCCAACTATAATACACGCTCATTTACCAGCTGCCTCCATACGCTCTTCATCGGCCATGGCCCTTTCATATACCAATACGATACACAAAGCGGGGCTTTAGATAGTCTGCCTGCAATGAGTATGAGGCGTATCTATCCGGTGACGGAAGATAGTCTGCTGGTGAGTTCATGGAACCTGCATTCCTATTGGCTCGACTATGGTCATGATACGGTGCAGATGGCACTGCTGCCGGAGGAGTTGCAGGATGCTTATTCCGGTGACCTCAATGTCAGGAGTGTGATCCATGTAGAGCCGGATAAATACATCATGGCAGCCCGGGAAGGCTTGTTTGAATATAACATCCGGGATAAGCAATATGCACAACTGAGATTGTTCTTCCATGGTACGGAAGTCGGGATGAAGGATTACACTAATTCGCTCTTTCTGGATGATGAAGGTTATGTCTGGATGGCTGCAGTAGAAGGCGTTGGTCGGTTTCCGTTATATGGTCAGTCTTTTGGATTGCTGAGAGTTCAGCGAAAAATGGATGACCTTCCTTTTGGTGTGGATAATATCAGGAGTATCACGGAAGATGATAAGGGTAATTTCTGGTTTGCAACAGGCAACGGTTTCGTGCGATGGGACAGTCAATTGAAAGATACCAGGATCTACCTGCCCGAAGAGGGTAGTAAAACCATGCTGGCCTATCCATCTATCCGGGGTATCGGCTTTGATGGAAAATATATCATCCTGGGTCCGGCTAACTACGGTATATGGTTGTTTGATCCGGTGCGTGAAGTGTATGTCCGACCCTGGTATGTTGATGAGCGGACCCGAGTGGCCAGCGACAGGGATTTTGTTGATGCTATTTGTAAACTCGCTAATGGCGATTTCTTAATTACCGGTAGGGATGCCATTTATGTACTGCGAGGTGGAACCTATGAGTTATCCATTGTTGACATTCCTGCGGGTAAAGAAAATTCAAACTTCGCGTTCCAGGGACACCAGGGAGAAATATGGATTACCACCTCTAAAGGATTGCATCTGGTGGATAGTAACCTGAATCATCTGCAGAAAATTGACCTGAAATCAGAGAGTGAATTTGTACTGGCTGGTTTTATCATGGCGGACGGTCGTTTTCTTTTTTCGGTTGAAGATGGGGTGTACACGGCTACACTGCATCAGGGGAACGTCACCATTGAAATGTTTTCACCTTTGTTTGAAGGTACCTTTGTAACTACCCTCGTTGAAGATCAGGAAGGATATATCTGGGCTACTTCAGAAAATGGAATTTACCGGTACGATCCTGTAGCCTCCAAGCTAAACCTCTTCGACTATTCGGACAATGTGCAGGGATATGGTTTCAATGCCAATAGCTGGTTGCTCACCCGCGAAGGCGTATTGTTTCTGGGAGGGACGAATGGTTTGAATTATATCAAGCCGGCCAATGTGGATGCACGCCAGGATTCGTTGCAGTTATTTCTGCAACACGTGAAAGGCGGGGTGAATGACTCCATCGATTATGCACTGGATTCCCTGGTGGTGCTGTCCTGGTCCAACCGTTCACTGGCAGTGAGTTTTGTGTGTCCTTATTTCAATAATCCGGATAAGGTTAAATACCGGTACCAATTGGAAGGATTGGATGAAGGCTGGAAATATATCGGCAATACCCAACACCTACGATTTACTTCATTGCCGGCTGGTGAATACACCTTAAAGCTCGAAGCCACCATTAATAATGTTGACTGGTTTGCCGCATCGAATTTATTTTCATTTCGCATCAGGCCTCCGTTTTGGATGACATGGTGGTTTATCAGTCTTTGCCTGGTCACTTTCTCCGTATCCCTTGGGCTCTTTGTCCGGAGACGTAACCGGCAGATGGAAGAGCAACAGGAAGAACTGGAAGCGGAGCAGGCCATTAATTATTTTTCAACCCGGATATCAGAGGACCAATCTGAAGAAGATCTCGTGTGGGATGTTGCCAGGAACTGCATTGGGAGGCTCCAGTTTGAAGATTGTGTCATCTACCTGGTGGATGAAGACCGGAACGTACTCGTGCAAAAGGCTGCCCATGGTCCTAAGAGCCCTGCCCGTCACGAGATCATACAACCACTTGAAATCAGGATAGGCGAGGGGATCACAGGCAAAGTGGCTGAAACAGGGGTGGCGGAGTTGATCCATGACACTTCGCTTGACCCCAGATACATCGTTGATGACGAGCGTCGCTATTCGGAGATCACCGTTCCAATCATCGCTGATGGCAAGGTATTGGGGGTGATTGATTGCGAACACTCAAGAAAAAGGTTCTTTACTCAACGGCATTTGTCTATCCTCACCACGATTGCGTCCTTGTGTGCTGCAAAGATCACCCGTGTCCGTGCTGAAACGGAGAAGACGGAAACAGAGCGAATATTGATGGCGACCAAACAGCAAATGGCAGATATCGAAATGCAGGCCCTGCGTGCGCAGATGAACCCGCATTTTATCTTCAATTGCCTCAACTCCATCAACCGCTATATCGTCAAGAGTGATCAGGCCACTGCCTCCCTGTATCTCACACGCTTTGCAAAACTGATCCGCCTGATCCTCGACAATTCAAACAGCAAGACGGTCACACTGACCAATGAACTCGAAGCGTTGCGCCTGTATATCGAAATGGAAAGCATCCGTTTTGAAAAGCAATTTGCATATGCCATTACCGTAGATGAAGAAGTACATCCCGATCACCTCTTTGTGCCTCCGTTGATTATCCAGCCTTACGTGGAGAATGCCATATGGCATGGATTATTGCACAAGGAATCAGCCGGACACCTGCATGTCCATATCACCCGCAAGGATACTTCATTGCTGGAGTGTATCATTGATGACGACGGTATCGGTAGGGAAAAAGCAAAGGAACTAAAGAGTAAGTCTGCTTCGAATAGCAAATCACTCGGCATGAAACTGACGGAGAGCCGGCTGGCGCTGTTAAACAAGCATTCCAATTGGGACGCCTCTGTCGAAATCATCGATTTAAAAACTGATACCGGTGCCGCCGCAGGCACCAGGGTTATACTGAGAATTCCTGTTGACGCCTAAATACAAAATGACCATGATCCGATGTATCCTCATTGATGATGAA
>DATHZY010000545.1:0-7069 GCA_035458325.1 Saprospiraceae bacterium
GAAATACCTGTTCCGGAAGAATTGAAATCAGTTGTCATGGAATGGCGCGAGAAATTGCTCGAAGCTGTTGCCGAATACGATGACACATTGATGGAGAAATTCTTTGACGATCCTGAATCGATATCTCCTGATGAAATGAGAATGGCGATCCGCCAGGCCGTGTGCGATATGAAATTCGTACCGATGATGTGCGGTTCAGCCTTTAAGAATAAAGGTGTTCAGGCAGTTCTGGATGCAGTTTGTGCTTTCCTTCCTAGCCCGGTCGATATCGAAGGTATCAAGGGAATCAACCCAAAGACCGATCTGGAAGAAATGCGCAAGCCTAGTGTGAACGAACCATTTGCTGCACTCGCTTTCAAGATTGCGACAGACCCATATGTAGGTCGCCTCGCTTTCATGCGTGTATATTCAGGTGCACTCGATGCAGGTTCTTACGTCCTCAATACCAGGTCAGGCAACAAGGAGCGTATCTCCCGTTTGTATAAGATGCATGCCAACAAGCAAAACCCGATCGACAGATTGGAGTGCGGTGATATCGCGGCTGGCGTTGGCTTTAAAGATATTCGCACAGGGGATACCCTCTGTGATGAAAACAGACCAATCATTCTGGAAAGCATGGTCTTCCCTGATCCCGTTATCGGTATCGCGGTAGAACCAAAGAGCCAGAAGGACCTGGATAAACTGGGTATGGCCCTCGCGAAGCTCGCTGAGGAAGATCCAACCTTCCGCGTGAAGTATGATGAGGACACCAACCAGACTATCATCTCTGGTATGGGTGAGCTTCACCTCGAGATCATCGTCGATCGCTTACGCAGGGAATTCAAGGTTGAATGCAACGAAGGTCAGCCACAGGTAAATTATAAGGAAGCATTGACGGTCACGGTGGATCATACCGAAAGGTTGAAGAAGCAAACCGGTGGTTCAGGTCTCTTTGCCCAGATGTCATTCGAACTCGGCCCGGCCGACGAAGAATTCCTTCAGAGCGATGAGTTCAAGAGCGGTAAGACCAAGATGCAGTTCGTAAACGGCATTTTCGGAGGATCGATTCCAAAGGAATTTTTCCCATCCATCATCAAGGGCTTCCTGGCCATGATGGACAATGGTATCCTTGCCGGGTACAATATCGATAGCATGAAGGTCAGGATCTATGATGGTCAGACCCACGCTGTTGACTCCAAGCCGATTGCCTTTGAACTTTGTGCAAAGGAAGGTTTCCGCGAAGCTGCTAAGAAAGCCAAGCCAATCCTCCTGGAGCCAATCATGAAACTGGAGGTGGTAACACCTGATGAATATGTTGGTCCGGTTATTGGTGACCTTAACCGTCGCCGCGGATTACCAAAAGGCCAGGATAGCCGTCCTGGAGCAATAGCTATCTCAGCGGAAGTGCCGTTGTCAGAAATGTTCGGTTATGTAACTCAGTTGCGTACGATCACGTCAGGCCGCGCCAGCTCCACGATGGAATTCAGCCACTATGCAGCAGTACCGAAGGGCATTGCAGACGATGTGATTGAAAAGGCTAAAGGCACTGTTAAAGTATAAGTAATAGCATAAAGCCCAAAAGAGGGTTCACTAATTATATCATTAATTTTTTTGGTCGGAAATGAATCAGAAAATCAGGATTAAACTCCGTTCTTATGACCACAACCTGGTCGATAAGTCAACGGAAAAAATCGTTAAAACTGTCCGCAATAGTGGGGCCGTAGTTACGGGCCCGATTCCGCTGCCCACCGAGAAAGAAATATTTACCGTCTTGCGTTCACCGCACGTAAATAAGAAATCTCGAGAGCAGTTCCAGTTGCGTACGCACAAACGTTTGATCGAGATTTACACTCCTACTCCTAAGACGGTAGACGCCCTCTCAAAACTCGAATTGCCGAGTGGAGTAGATATCCAGGTCAAGCTTACATAGTACTTGTTTGCAGTCAGTAACTGCAAACCGAAATGACTAATAATGGATTTTTATCCTGCCACTGGCGGGATAGAAAAATAATTATCAATTAATCAAATCATCTTACGGTGAAAGGAATAATAGGCAAAAAGGTCGGCATGACCAGCATATTTGACCAGAATGGCCGGTCTATTGCATGTACAGTAGTCCACGCACAACCCAACGTGGTGACGCAGGTCAAGACCATGGATTCTGACGGTTATGAAGCACTTCAGCTCGCCTACGGGGAAGCTAAAGTGAAGAATACCCCGGCATCCATGCAAGGTCACTTTGAAAAAGCCAACACAGCCCCAAAAAGGAAACTTGTTGAATTCAGAGATTGTGAACTGAGCAAAAACCTCGGTGATCTGGTCTCTATCGATGAGCTTTTTGTCGAAGGCGAAAAGGTGTCCGCAATTGGTACGAGCAAAGGAAAAGGTTTCCAGGGTGTTGTCAAGAGACACCACTTCGCAGGTATCATGCAATCCACACACGGTCAGCATAACCGGATGAGAGCGCCAGGTTCTATCGGTGCTTCTTCTTATCCGTCTAAAGTGGTTAAAGGACTCAGGATGGCTGGCCGCATGGGTGGTGAGCGCGTGAAAATGAAGAATCTGAAGGTTGCCAAGTTGCTCCCGGATCAGAATCTGATCCTCATCAAAGGCAATATCCCGGGACACAACGGATCATTTATCATCATCGAAAAGTAACGGACCTATGAAGCTCGATATATTAAATTCAAAAGGCGAAAAGACAGGTCGGAGCATAGAACTGGCTGAAGAGGTATTTGGCATCAAGCCAAATGACCATGTGGTATACCTTGCTGTCAAAGCATATCTCGCTAACCAGCGCCAGGGTACCCACAAGACCAAGGAGCGCAGGGAAGTATGGCGTACAACCAAGAAGTTCAAGAAACAAAAAGGAACAGGTGGTGCACGTGCTGGTTCATTGAAAAACCCGATGTTCAAAGGAGGCGGTCGCGCTTTCGGTCCAAGGCCGCATGACTATGATCTCAAGGTCAACAAGAAAGTCAAACTGCTGGCACGCCGCTCTGCACTTTCTTCAAAAGCAATGGGAGGAAACCTCATCATTGTCGAAGAAATCAAGATGGATCAACCACGTACCAAGGATTTTGTAGCGGTACTGAAGAACCTGCAGATTGACAATAACAAGGCACTCTTCGTTACGAGTGAAGCAAACACCAACCTGTACCTGTCCGGTAGAAACCTGCAGAATACAAGATTGGTCAGGGCGCAGGATCTGAATACCTATGATATCCTGCGTTCACAGAAGCTCGTATTGTCTGAGCAATCTGTTGACCTGATTACAAAATCATTGAAGTAATAATCAATATCGCTGTCAATTTAAAGCGCAGAAAAATGAGTAACAAAATCATACTTGTTAAACCCTTAATCACGGAGAAGGCAGATACCTTAACGGAGAAGAAAAGTCAATACAGTTTTATTGTTGACAAGGGGGCAAACAAAATAGAGATCGGTAAGGCCGTAGCGCAGCTGTATACCGTCAATGTAGAAGCCGTAAACACCATGATCATCCCCGGTAAGCGTAAATCACGTAATACCAAGAAGGGAGTACTCCATGGACGCAAATCTTCTTACAAGAAGGCAGTAGTGACCCTGGCAGCAGGAGAGACCATTGACTTTTTCGGAGATATTTAACAGACCTTAATTATTCAGAAGTATAGAATAGGTACATCATGGCCGTAAGAAAATTTAAACCCATTAGTCCAGGAACACGCTTCAGAGTTGGTAACAGCTATGAGGAAGTGACGACTAACAAACCTGAGAAGTCACTTCTTGAGCCGATCAAGAGAAGCGGTGGACGGAATGCCGATGGCAAAATGACCATGCGCCACATGGGCGGTGGACACAAAAGGCGTTATCGTGTGATCGACTGGAAGAGGGATAAGGAGAATGTCATCGGTACAGTCGCATCGATTGAGTATGATCCGAATCGCACAGCTTTCATCGCATTGATCGAGTATGCTGATGGTGAAAAGCGCTACATCCTCGCCCCGCAAGGACTCAAAGTAGGTGCTAAAGTATTGGCTGGAAGCCAGGCTACACCGGATATCGGTCATGCCCTCTTCCTGAAGGATGTACCCTTGGGTTCTTCTATCCACAATGTGGAGCTTTACCCTGGACAAGGAGGTGCAATCGTACGAAGTGCAGGGACATCAGCAACCATGATGGGCCGTGAAGATAGATATGCAGTGATCAAATTGCCTTCTGGTGAAGTCAGAAGAGTATTACTCAATTGCAAAGCAACTATTGGTTCTGTATCTAATCCTGATCATGGTCTGACTGTGTTCGGAAAAGCAGGATCGAAGAGATGGACAGGCCGCAGACCTAGAGTCAGAGGGGTCGCCATGAACCCGGTGGATCACCCCATGGGTGGAGGTGAAGGTAAAGCTTCAGGTGGTCATCCGACTTCGAGGACAGGTATTATGGCTAAAGGCCAGAAAACGCGTAATCCACGTGCCAACTCTTCTAAGTTGATCATCTCTCGTCGGAAATCTAAAAACAAGTCATAAGTAGTACTAACTCATCATGGCAAGATCAATAAAAAAAGGACCTTACGTATTCAATAAGCTGATGGCCAAAATCGAAAAAGCCAACTCAGCCAGCCGTAAATCTGTCATTAAGACATGGTCGCGTGCCTCCATGATCATTCCTGACATGGTTGGACATACGATTGCTGTCCATAATGGAAAAACATTTATCCCTGTTTTTGTAACTGAAAACATGGTCGGACACAAACTCGGGGAATTTGCTCCGACAAGGACCTTCCGTGGCCATGCCGGAAACAGGAAGTAATAACATTCGAAGACGTATTAAAATAGATATCATACATGGAAGCTGTTGCTAAACTCAGAAACTGCCCGCTGTCTGCCCGGAAGATGAGACTGGTCGCTGACCTGGTGAGGGGTAAGAAGGTGGAGGATGCAGTCAATATCCTGAAGTTCACTAATAAAGAAGCTGCAGGATGGCTCGAGAAGCTCGTACTGTCCGCGGTGACCAACTGGGAAAATAAAACCAATGGTGCACAGGACGTAGATCAGCACGATCTGTTTATCAAAACGCTCATGGTGGATGATGCGGGACACATCAAGCGCATTCGCCCTGCTCCGCAAGGCCGTGCGCACCGTATCCGCAAGCACAGCAACCACGTCACAGTGATCATTGAAAACAGGATACCCTTCGACGGTGAGAATACTGCCGGTGACGAAGAAGAATAAATAAGGACGAATACAGCATCATCAATAGAATAATATAATTCAAGATTCTAATGGGTCAAAAAACAAATCCGATTGGCAATAGACTGGGAATCATCCGCGGATGGGAGTCTAATTGGTATGGAGGACATGACTACGCTGAAAAGGTAGTGCAGGATGAAAAAATCCGGATCTATCTCCAGGCGAGGATTGAAAAAGGCGGTATCGCGCACATGGTGATTGAGCGCACGCTCAAGCGCGTAACAGTGACGATCCAGACATCCCGTCCCGGTATCATTATCGGTAAAGGAGGCCAGGAAGTTGACCGCATCCGCGAGGAGCTCAAGAAGCTGACCAAGATGGAAGTGCAGATCAACATCATGGAGATCCGCAAGCCGGAATTGGATGCCAATATCGTGGCTGAATCAATTGCTAAACAGATCGAGGCGAGAATCAACTATCGCCGCGCTATCAAGATGGCTATTCAGTCGACCATGCGGTCCGGAGCAGAAGGTATCAAAGTCAGGATCAGCGGCCGCTTGAACGGAGCGGAAATGGCCAGGTCCGAAGAATATAAAGACGGAAGAACCCCACTGCACACGTTCCGTGCAGATATCGATTACTCTTTGCGTGAAGCACAGACCGTTTTCGGAAAGATCGGTATCAAATGCTGGATCTGTAAGGGTGAAGTCTATGGCAAGCGTGAACTGACCCTGAATGCAGGTGCTGATCAGGCTACCAAGACCCGCGGAGGAAGAAATGAGCGTGGAGGTTTTGATCGCCAGGGAGGTTCCGATTTCAGAGAAAGAGGAGCAGGCCGCGACAGAAATGAGCGTCCGGAAAGAGGTGGCAGAGGAGCAGGTGGTGGTGCTAACCGCGGTGGCGGTGGTGCCGGCCGCGGAGGAGGCGCAGGTAGCCGGCCAGGGGGTGGACCAAATCGTCCAGGTGGCGGTGGAGGTAGCCGACCAGGTGGCGGTGCACCAAGGAAGAAATAGTATTGAATAACATCAGAGAGAAGTTGGTAAAAAGCGTACCTTTGCCCAACTTTTCTGAAAAGTGACCAAAACAGGGTAATCATTAAGTATCATGTTACAGCCAAAACGTACTAAATACAGGAAGCAGCAAAAGGGCAGGAACCGGGGCATCGCCTGGAAGGGAAGTGATATTTCCTTCGGTAGCTACGGACTCAAATCCCTTGAACTCGGCAGGCTTACAAGCCGCCAGATTGAATCTGCCCGTATCGCCATGACACGCCACATGAAGAGGGAAGGGGTGGTCTGGATCCGGATATTCCCGGACAAACCAGTGACCAAGAAGCCTCAGGAAGTGCGGATGGGTAAAGGAAAAGGTGCCCATGACCATTGGGTAGCTTTAGTACAGCCCGGTCGTATCATGTTTGAACTTGATGGGGTATCACCGGCAGTAGCCAGGGAAGCCCTCGCATTGGCAGCACAGAAATTACCAGTAAAAACAGTTACGGTCGTAAGACACGATTTTATAGAATCATAAGCAGCAGCAACAATGGCAACAAAAAAGTTTATCGAATTAGGCGAGATGTCAGATGCTGACCTGAAAGCTGAATTGACACAAATCAATGTCCAGTTCCAGAAATTACGGTTTGACCATACCATCAAGGGATTGGACAATCCGCTTACCCTTCGCAATACCAGGAGAGATATCGCCAGGCTCCAGACGGAAATCCGTCGCAGGGAAGTAGCCGCCTTGTCTCCAGCTCAAACCGCCAGAAGGTCAAAAATCAGATTACGCCGTAAAAATGCTTAACGAAGTCATGAATACTAACGAAACATCATTAAAGAAACAAAGGGTAGGTCTCGTGACCAGCAATAAGAACGACAAGACCATCACGGTCATGGTCGAGCGTAAACTCAGACACCCGATTTACAGCA
>DATHZY010000546.1:0-2789 GCA_035458325.1 Saprospiraceae bacterium
GTCCTGTCCGTACTTTTTAAATCTATTTTTTACTCCAATTAATCTGCTGCCTTATCCAACGTAAATCCAAAGGTTGATCCTTTACCTGTCGTAGATCTCACATTGACCGATTGATTATGTGCTTCGAGGATGTGCTTGACGATGGAGAGGCCGAGGCCCGAACCACCGGATTCACGGCTCCTGCTCTTATCCACGCGGTAGAACCTGTCGAAGAGGTGCTTTAAATGTTTTTCTTCAATGCCGATGCCATTGTCTGATATCTCTACCAGGATTTGTTTGTCCATGACATAGAAACTCACCTTGGTGACGCCATTGTCTATACCATATTTGATGGAGTTGAGGATGAGGTTAGTCAGTACCTGGCGAATCCCTTCACGGTCAGCCATCACATTGTAGGACTTGTCAGCTCCTTCTTTAAAGGTCAGGGTGATGTTCCTGGCACGGGCATTGACTTCGAGGTCGCTGAAGATTTCCCTGACCAGGGCTTTGATATCAAACTTCTGCAGGTCGAGTATCAGATCCTCAGATTCGAGTTTACTGATCTCTTCCAGGTCCTGCACGATCGTGAGTAATCGATCCACATTGGCGGCCGCTCTTTCCAGATATTTCAAATTGACGTTTTCATCATACAGCCCACCATCGATCAGGGTATAGATATATCCCTGGATTGAAAAGATGGGGGTCTTGAGTTCATGTGACACGTTACCGATATATCTCTTACGGTAGGACTCGAGCGTCTTCAATGTTTCGATTTCATCCTGCTGTGATTCGGCCCATTGTTGCACTTCTTTTTCTACGCCATCGAGGATCGGGTTGTCCATATTCTGAAACGCACGTTTGTCCGGCACAGAAGTCTTCGATCTCCTGATAATTTTATAAATGAGTTTGATACGTCGGTAGATATAGCGATCAAGAATAAACTGGATTGCGAGATAGGCAAAGAGCCCTACAGCAATCACCATGATGGTTGCATACTTCCCGTTGACCGGAATAAAGAGTGTCTTTTGTCCGATCCATATGCCGAGTCCTGCAAACAGTGTAATGGCCAGCGCACCCAGCAGTGACATGGTGCGCAGGCTTAAATTCTTAAACATCCGGTTGTGTTATGGTATTGAATCCAACATGACCTGCACCTGGTCCATGATGACTTTCATCTTTTCCGGGTCTTCTTCAAGTTTCCGGATCTCCTCCTTGATCTCAGGTACACTGTGCTTGTATACCTCCGTAAAGCGAAGCCAGAGAAGATCCCTCAAGGAATCCTGCCTCTCTGCTGTCACTTCAGCCAAAGCGACTTCACTCAACTGCACGTCAAACATAAGACTGGAAAGTTGTTCGTCCGTTAACAAATACTTTACATCCCCCTTTCCGGTATTACAACTCATCAATACAAGGATTGCCATCAGCATCCCCATCGCAGGCTTCATCATTTTTTATATTGTTTAGGATAATGAAACCCGATAAATCCGGCATATTCAGGTTTGAATTTACTCCAACTTGAAATCATCGCTTGCGCATGCACAATGCCGCACGTAGGCACTTCGTCGATATGCACTCCGGCGATACTATTGGCTACCCAGGTGAAGGTGGGGTTATGGCCAAAGAGGAAGACAAAATTAGCAGTATCGGGAGCTGAACGCAAGACTTCATATACTGTCTCCGCGGATGCTTCGTACAGATCATTGTTGATTTCGAACAGATCCCGATCCAGGTCAAATTCCTTCCTGAAAAATTCAGCAGTAGATTTGGCCCGGTTGGCTCCGGAGCTGATTATATAGTCCGGCACCAGGCCCAATTCCTTCATTTTCCGGGCCATCATCGGGGCATCATGAAGCCCCCGGCTATCGAGCGGGCGGTCAAAATCCTTCAGGCCAGGCTGATCCCAGCTGGATTTGGCATGACGGACGAAACAAACATCTTTTACTTCCATAGGACAGCATTACCTTAGCAAATTTATGTGCAATCACGGGGATTGAACCATCAATTGGGCCAAATAATGCGTTGGCCGGTGATAAAAGACGATTCCCTTGCCAAAACCAATCCTTCGGGGAGATGAAAGTTGTCCTTTTTGATATAGAAAGCCATTACGCACCTGCCTTACTGGAGGAAGCTATGGATTTGGTCAAAGAGACCACCGAATACGACCTGACCGAGCCGGAACCCGGCTACTATCATTGCCTTTCCAAGCAACCGGACTATCACGTCGAAATGTCGGTAAAGACGGATGGCACGGTCACAGCCAAATGCCATTGTACCGTCTTCAAGCGGGCTAAAGTCTGCAAGCACTCCCTGGCTGCCCTCCTCATACTCCGCGATCATATCCTGCGCACCCGACGCGGGAAATCCAAATCCAAGCATGAAAACCTGCTCCTCGATGACGTACTCCGAAAGCTGACGATCACCGAACTACGCGGGTTTATTTCCACGTACGGACAATCCCACAGTGGCTTCAGGGCTGAAGTGCTGGCCAACTACCTGCACCTGATCAAGAAGCCGGACTACCACCACCTGCTGTCCGATATGACCCCGATTGACAAATACGGTAACATCAAGCTCAACCGCAACAACCTCAAGACGGTCCGTAATATCCTCTCTACCCTTCTACGCCAGGCGCAGCAATTATTAAAAGAAAAAGCCCTGGCTGAGACGTTCCTGATCCTGGAAGCAACGATCCATCACCTCAACAGGCTCATCATCAAGGTGCCTCAATACCAGGAGCAACTTTCTACGGAGCTGCGTTTTGCGCTTCGGCTTTTCGATGCCTTATGTCATCAGACCATGGCACCGAGGTT
>DATHZY010000547.1:0-7497 GCA_035458325.1 Saprospiraceae bacterium
CTTGCGCTATGCACGACATCCGATGGAATATAGACACTGATGCCCGGAGTCATGACCTGTGTCTCACCATCGAGGGTAAACTCCAGACTGCCTTCTATCACATGTGTCCATTGTTCATGAATGTGGTGATGTGCAGGTAACACTGCTCCTTCTTCCAGGACCAGGTGGCCAAATGTAAGCTGGTCTGAATGAAATAATGCTCCATGAATCCCGTTCATCAGTTTGAGATGCGGAATGGAATTGTAGTCAATAAAAGGCATAGGGTACATTTTTACTTCAGGATAAAGGTAGCAGAATCCATGTTGTGGGATCATACACTTTTAATGAACTGAAGTACCCAGCTTCTCCCTGTTGGTTGATTCATGCCTGCCAGGAAGGTTACTCTTCACGGGAGATCCCAGCGCATCTCGTATTTGGCCAACGATGCTACTAATCAAAACAAGCAGGTATTTTTGCACCTCTTGCACAATGGCAACGTATACATTATTTCAACATTAAAAGGTTTCCCTTATGACACTTGAAGAAAGGATTGCCGGTTCGGAAACACGAATCTTTAAAGCAGTATTTCCCAATACCACCAATCATTACGATACCCTATTTGGGGGGGCGGCCATGCACCTGATGGATGAGGTTGCCTTCATCACTGCCACGAGATTCAGCCGGCAGAAAATGGTGACCGTGAGCAGTGACAAAATAGATTTCACAAAACCGATTCCTGCCGGTACTATCATTGAATTGGTGGGAGTGGTCACACACGTGGGGAACACCAGCCTTAAAGTCAAGGTGGATATATACATAGAAGAAATGTACTCAGACCATCGGGAAAAAGCTATAACAGGTGTATTTTCCTTAGTGGCCATTGACAAACATAAGAAACCGGTTCCGGTCATTCGATAAAGATGAATAAGATCTTTGAGCCCTTCCAGGACAAAGTTTTGTAGTTTGATTTATTACACTAATTTTAGAATATGAAACCATCCATCAGGCTACGTGCCACCTATTTCCTCAGAGCAGGCTTATTCTCTGGTCTATTCTTTATTTGTGCTGTGGCCACAGCACAAATAACGCCTCCCGGATATGAAAGGGAAGTCAAAATGAGAGAAGCCCAGAAGCAGTTGTCTGCGCTTGATCGTGATTCCATGATGGTGACAGATACGGTCATTGTCTTTGATCCCACTACCTACGAACAAACGATCACCGTTGTGAATACAAATTACTCCTTAAGAGATTTTTGTAAGAATGTGCTTGGCATGCCTGACCCTGATATATTGCTGGATGGTCAGCCTCACACGATCATCGATCCTAAAGATTATGGGGATATGGTGGTCAGATTGAAATCCGGAAAGATTGAGATTGTATCTGATTAAAAAGGCAGAGAGCAGAGAGCATAGAGCATAGAGCGCAATGAGCAGTTAGCAGTTAGCAGTTAGCAGTTAGCAGTTAGCAGTTAGCAGTTAGCAGTTATTAAGGTAAAAAAAATAAAAAATGGGTATTGAGAGTGGAACGATAAAGTTTCTAAAAGAATTGAGTAAGAACAATAACCGTGAGTGGTTTTTGGCGCATAAAGCGCAGTATGAGGTAGCTTTACAGAACATCAAGGAAATTTCTGAGCAGATTAAAAAAGAACTGGGCAAGAAGGATTTGATTGAAGAAGCAAAAGTGTTCAGGATTTACAAAGATGTACGCTTTTCAAAAGACAAAACGCCTTATAAAAATCATTTTGGTGTCCACTTCAAGCGGGCTACTACGCAGTTGAGAGGAGGCTACTACATGCACATAGAGCCTGGAGGAAGTTTTGTAGGCGGTGGATTCTGGGAGCCTAACCCGGAAGACCTCAAAAGGATCCGGGATGAATTTGCATTTGATGACAAGCCCATCCGTAAGATTATAAAAGCAGCCAGTTTTGTCAAGTACTTTGGTCAACTTGACGGTGACGAATTAAAAACCGCACCTTCCGGTTATGACAGAAACCATCCTGCCATCGATCTGATCCGAAAAAAACAATTTATTGTGGGGCGTAAATTTTCGGACAAAGAAGTAGCCGATGCAAATTTTCCCAAAGAGGCTATACGTACGTTCGAAGCGATGCGACCATTCTTTGATTATATGAGTGAGGTTTTGTCGACTGATATTAACGGGCAACTGCTCGTCAAATAATGTGGTCACTCTTTAAATCCTTTCATGGTAAAAGTTTAGCTCCGCATCTTTATCCAGTGAATCCGTTCATTGCCTTCTTAAAATCGGGACCATCTTTCACCAATTGAAAGGGGCCTGATAATCAAGCTAATGACCTTTAATTTACTATCAGGACACACAAGAGAAACAACGAATGATCATCTTTGTGATCATGGAGAGATTCAAATTCAGACACATCACCTTTGTCATCCTCGCCCTTAAACTGGTGTTTATAGGTTGGCTCGTCTGGGAATTTTTCCATTCCAACCAACAGCAGACCTTCACCTTTGACAGGGAATTTCTCTTGTTTTGTCTGGCAGGCTTTATAGCCCAGCTAATCGATGGCACACTTGGCATGGCTTATGGAGTCAGTTGCTCCACAATCCTCCTTCAATTAGGAATCAGCCCAGCCGTAGCTTCTGCAAGTGTGCATACGGCAGAAGTCTTTACGACTGGCGTCTCCGGATTATCCCACTTATATTTCAAAAATGTGGATAAAAACCTCTTCCTGCGCCTCGCCATCCCAGGCATCCTGGGTGCTATGATCGGTGCGTTCCTGTTATCTAAGGTATTGGATGGCAATATGGTCAAGCCCTTTATTGCCGGCTATCTGCTCATCCTGGGAATCATCATCCTGATCAAGAGCATCCGAGAGCCCTTATTCAAGGATGAAATCAAACGTGTCTCGCCCCTTGGTTTTTTCGGAGGTCTATTGGATGCCATTGGAGGTGGTGGTTGGGGTCCCGTTGTAACATCGAACATTATTCATCGTGGCAAGACCCCACAGATGACGATCGGAACAGTCAATACAGCAGAATTCTTTGTGGCCTTTTTTAGTACCGGTGTATTTCTCTTCTTCCTCGGCCTGGAAGGCTGGAAGATCATCCTGGGTCTTATTTTTGGAGGCGTTCTGGCAGCGCCGGTTGGTCCTTACCTGATTAAGTTCATACGTCCCAGGATATTGATGTTTATCGTGGGCTTGTTCATTATCATCACTTCCTTCTACACAATCTATCTGGCTGTCCGGTGATTATTTAAGCCATTGGAGATCTGCCCCAAATATGCTAATGCCATCTCATCCAATCGAAGTAACTTTGACCGTCGGCTATATGCTTGAAGCTTTTTCAAAGTAAATTTTTAATGCGTTGTTCTCATGATGCAACCAACTTCAAATATCAAATGTGCTGCAACTGGCCTTATAGGACTTCCAATCATTGAATTACCTTCTTCCATGCTCCAGATGCATGTTAAAATGCCCATTTGGTGCAAGAAAAAGTGTTGCAAGAAATACAAGGAAAAGGGTAAGAAAAGGTGCAAGAAATGCCCGGAGAAAAACTGAGCTCCTATCTCCTACCCAATTCAACAATTCGAATAAACCATCTGCCATCAAACCAATATCTTGCTGATCGAAATCAATAACAGCTGTCAGTGGAATCCAATGAGCCCTTCAAGCTTAAAAATATCTATACCAGGGACCTTATCCAGGGTTATGGCCGCATTGTAAAAAAAGTATGGCCCACCTTCCAGGAAAAAAACTTTTTAAAAAAAGTATTCAACTCCGATTGGGAAACGCTTGAATTAAAACAACGCATGCGGCACATCAGCAGTCAGCTCTTCCAATCACTCCCCTCCGGTTATGAGCATGCTGCACATATCATCGTCAGCACCGTTGATGACCTCATTGAACGTCATGGTTCCAAAATGACTTTTGAATATGGATTCCTGGCTGATTTTATTGAACGCTATGGATTGGAACATCCGGAAATATCCATTCCTGCCCTGGAAAAAGTCACGCAGTGGACGAGTGCAGAATTTGCTGTCAGACCATTTCTGCTTCGCTATCCGGATCGCATGTATGCCCAAATGCTTCATTGGTCACAGCATGAAAACCCATACGTCCGGAGGCTTTCAAGCGAAGGTATCAGGCCAAGATTGCCATGGGGCCAAGGCATACCCGTACTAAAAAAAGATCCCTCTCCTATCCTGCCCATCCTGGAGCGTCTGAAAAATGATCCGGCAGAAACGGTACGCAGATCAGTGGCCAACAATCTCAATGATATCGCCAAAGACCATCCGGCACTGGTCCTTAAGACAATCAAATCATGGAAAGGGATCAGTGATGACACCGATTGGATCATCAAACATGCCAGCAGGGGATTGCTGAAAAAGGGTGATGAAAGGGCATTAAAATTTTTTGGATTTGATCCCGCAACATCATCTGTCGTGGTCCAAAATCTAAAGTGCGGAAAATCTGTGACTATCGATGGCAAGCTGGACTTTTCATTTGAGCTCCTGCATCAAGGTAAAAAACCTGTCAAAGCAAGAATCGAATATGCCATTGACTACCTGACGTCGACCGGTAAAAAATCCACAAAGGTTTTCCAGATCAGGGAGAAAACAATGAAACCCGATACACAGGAAACCATCTTCCGCTTTCAACGATTTGCCAACCTGACCACGCGCAAACATTTTCCAGGCAATCACAAACTCAGCATACTACTAAACGGGAGGGAAGTAGCATCGGCTTCTTTTCTAGTCAGATGACCAGAAAATATCATTAAGATAAAATAAAAAGGTGGCCGGAAATCCTTTGTTCCCGGGCCACCTTTTAAAGCCAGTTAAAAGTATCAGCTATTATTGCTTTGAAGTCGTTGTCGCTGGTGCAGGATGACAACCAGCGGCTGGCTGGGCTACCAATTGTGTCTGACCTGCAGGAGCTGCCGCGGCTGTCCTGGACTGGCAAGCCACCTGGCATTCCTTCATTTCTTTTTTTGACATCTTCTTTCCTTCACAGGCCGCCATTTTGGACTGGCATGCAGCTAACTCCTCAGGTGAGCAGGCCGCGAATGCCGCTGTACCCGGAAGTGATGCCTTGGTAGCATCAGCACTTGCTGCTGGCTTACAGATAGCTGCGCATTCCGGCGGACAAGGTTTACAGGACTGGGCATCGACATTGGAAATGGCGAAACCACCCATTAATAACAAAACCATCAATAGACTTTTCATAAGAGCGTATTTAGTGAATGATTAAATAAAATTGATGTGACAAAACTATTCCTGAAAGCTCCAGGCACTTGTCACAGACCTGTTACCCACTTGTTAAAAAGATGTTATACAAGCCGGGTTTAGGGCTTGATAGCGTTACTTTGCAGCGTGAATAAGACAAACCATGTCACCATATTGCTCATCGCTTCGACGCTTGCGATGATTGGCCTGGTTTTTTTTCAATACAAATGGATCAACCATTCGCGCAAACTATCGGAGGAAATCTTCAATCAACGGGCCTCCATGGCTTTGTGCTCCACCCTTGAAGATTATGGTGAGGGTACGTCATGCTCTGAGGCCTCCTGTGCAGTAGCTTGCGGGAAAGAGGAATCGCTCATACCTACCTTTTCCGATTTTGTAGGCCGCCCTGAAATCGTAGAAAATGAATCCTTTCAGGCTGACTTGCGCAAAAATCTTGATTTCTACAATATTGATCTCAATTACCAGATCAGTCAATCACCTGTTGCCCCACAAAACAATACCAGGGAAGCAACCCCTCAGTGTGTTGTCAACATCCCGCCACATGTTGATAAACCCGAAGCCTTTGTAACCCTCGCCTTTCCTGAAAAGGAAAAATTTATGATAGGCAACCTAAGCTATATGATCGGGGCGTCCCTGCTCATCCTGCTTTTTACTGCTATCGTGTTATGGCTGGCTAACTGGTGGTTGATGAAACAGAAAAAACTATTGCGCACCAATGCCGAGATCTACAACAACATGGCGCATGAATTCCGGACTCCATTGACTAATATCAAACTTGCCACCAGCCTATTATCCAAAGACCCGTCCAATCCAGGAAATGCCAAATTCCTGGACATCATCAATAAAGAAAATGCGCGATTGATCCAGCAAGTGGAACGCGTCCTCCATATCGCCCGGTTAGACAATGGCGACTATGCGTTAAAAAATGAACTGCTCAATGTAAAGACCCTGCTCCAGGCCGTGATGGAAGAGATGCAAATGCAGATCGAAGAAAAGAAGGCTCTGGTGTCCCTTCAACAGATACCGGATATGTTTGAAATCAGTGGTGACCGGCAACATCTTGCGAATGCATTCAGGAACCTCATTGATAATGCATTGAAATATTCTGAACACCCTCCCGTCATCGAAATATCTGCCAGAGCCGAAAAAGATGGTATCCTCATCTCCTTTCAGGACAATGGTATTGGTATCCCTGTTTCAAAGAGCAGGCTGATCTTTGAAAAATTCCACCGCATACAGGATGGTCAGTTGCACGAACAAAAAGGATTTGGTCTCGGCCTCGCCTACGTCAAGCGGATTGTTGAACTTCACAAAGGTTTTATCCAGCTGGATTGCGGCTTTAACGAGGGAAGTCGCTTTAACATATTCCTACCTAAATTTTCCTGATCTCCATGCGTGCTGATGCCAAAATCCTATTAGTCGAAGATGATGTGAGCATGGGATATCTCCTGACCACCATCCTCCAGGCAGAAGGGTATGACCCCAGGCTCTGCATTGATGGGGAAACTGCTTTGAAGGAATTCATTCCCGGCTATTTTGATCTCTGCCTGTTGGATGTGATGATGCCCGGCATGGATGGATTTGAGCTGGCTAAGCGGTTGCGTGAAAATGATCCGCAGGTGAGGTTCCTTTTCCTCACCGCGCGGTCGTTAAAGGAAGATATGCTCAAGGGATTTGCCCTCGGAGCGGAAGATTATATCCGAAAACCTTTTGATAAAGATGAATTGTTGTGCAGGATCAATGTAATGCTTCGCAGACATGAGGCCTTGCAAGAAGACGCGGCATCCGGTTCATTGCGATTTTCCATTGGTGACTATCACTTTGATTACACCCGCCAGGAACTCTCCTGGAATAGCGAAACATGGCGGATGACGGAAAAAGAGAATGAGGTTCTCAGATTACTCTGTATGCACCAGAACAGCATCCTGCGACGTGATGATGCAGTGGAGAAAATATATGGCAAGAAAGATTACTTCCTGGGAAGGAGCTTTGATGTATTTATCTCGCGTATACGTAAGCTCTTGCACAAAGATCCGCGGATTACGATCGAGAATGTGTTTAAGGTAGGGTTTATCTTGAGTGTGAAAGAATAAACTGTGAGTTGTGAATTGTGAGTCTTCGTGAAGGATTGCCATTGCAGGAGCGTCGCAATGAGCGAAGTCCTTAAGGAACGCAGATTCCCATAGATTAATTTTAAAAATAAATTACGCAAATTTGAGCGTGCCGTGGTGGCATGATCAATCATTGATGCAGAAGAGATAAGCAGCGAAAATTCACCTCGGCGAGGCCGTTGTT
>DATHZY010000548.1:0-7179 GCA_035458325.1 Saprospiraceae bacterium
ATTTTCCGAGATAAGTGCGAGGTGATTTGTCATTGTCAATCGCGCAGAGATCTGGCCTTACATTAAATCCGTGTTCTATGCGCGCAATGGTCGCTGGAAAGGAACCACCACCATGTGCAAAGGCTACACGCAGGTTTGGAAATTTTTCAAACACGCCTCCGAAGATCATCGAGCAAATCGCCCTGCTGGTTTCTGCGGGCATGCCGACTAACCATGGAAGCCAGTACCGGGCCATCTCATCAGATCCCATCATTTCCCAGGGGTGCACAAATATGCAGGCACCTAAACGCTCTGCTGCTTCATAAAATGGAAGTAATGCGGGATCATTGAGGTTCCACTGATTGACATGTGATCCGATCTCGACACCGACCATGCCCAGTTCTTTTATACATCGCTCCATCTCCTGGATCGCCAGTTGCGGGTCCTGCAGGGGTATCGTGCCTAAGCCGATAAATCGATCCGGATGCCTGCTGACCACCTCTGCGATATAGTCGTTAAAGAAGCGACTGGTTTCCAGGCCATCATGGCCCTTTGCCCAGTAATAAAACAAAACCGGAATGATTGATAGCACCTGCTTGTGTACGCCATGGGTATCGCACTCATGCATGCGGACGACCGGATCCCAGCAGTTGGATTCAACTTCCCTGAAGAATTTATCTCCCACCATCATTCTAGCCCGGCAGTCACCGCAATCTTCGAGATGCACAAATTTGCCGTAGCCAAATTTCTCCACCCAGCGAGGGATGTCGCGCGGCATGATGTGGGTATGTATGTCGATTTTCAATGTGAGTTGCTTTGTATATGATTATTCTGTTTCAATGATTTTCGAGTAGTTTTTGTATTCGTATTAGTAAGCTTATATGCTTATGATGCTTATATGCTTATATGATTATTTTGTTTCCATGATTTTCGGGTAGTTTTTGTATTCGTATTAGTAAGCTTATATGCTTATGATGCTTATAAGCTTATATGATTATTTTAGTTCGCACAGTTAGTAAGCCATAAGCTATTATAAGCCTATAAGCCTTTTTGGTAATAAGCCTGTTCTAATGTTCATACTTGATAGTTACATTCTTCGCCTCCGTAAAAAACCTGATCGCTTCCCATCCGCCTTCCCTGCCGATACCTGATTGCTTGACACCACCGAATGGGGTGCGCAGGTCACGGAGGAGCCAGCAATTGATCCACACAATACCGGTCTGCAATGCGCCGGCGATACGATGTGCGCGGGCGAGGTGATTGGTCCAGACGACAGAGGCCAGGCCATAAGAGGTTTGATTGGCCAGGGCGATCGCTTCCATTTCTGATTCGAATGGCATGATGGTCACGACGGGTCCGAATATTTCTTCCTGGTTTGTTCGGCAGTTTTGAATCAACCCTGTGATGATGGTAGGTTCTACAAAAAAGCCACCTTCATTTGGAGCGGGCATTTGCACTTGCTTTCCTCCGCATTCGATTCGTCCGCCTTCCATTTGGGCGAGGTCGATATAGGAAAGTACTTTTTGTAAGTGCCCTTCAGATATCAATGCACCCACCTCAGTGTCCGGTGAGGAAGGATCTCCGAGCTTCATTGCTTTTACACGACGGGTAAAGTCAGCGACAAATTTCTCGTAGATGCTTTTTTGAACTAAGATCCTTGAGCCGCAAAGACAAATCTGTCCCTGGTTGCTGAACGAAGATCGGATCGTAGTCTCCAGCATTTCTTCATAATCGCAATCGGCGAAGATGATAACCGGATTTTTACCCCCAAGTTCGAGGGATGATTTTTTTAATTGTTCGGCACATATTCCTGCGATACGTTTTCCAACTGTGGTGCTTCCTGTAAACGAAATGGCTTTGATGCCTTCATGTCTGACGATGGCTTCACCGACGGTAGGGCCGGTACCATGGATGATGTTTAATACTCCTGCAGGTAGACCCGCTTCGTTGCATATGTCACCAAGCATTGCCGCAGTGACTGGTGTGAGTTCGGATGGCTTTGACACAACAGTATTTCCTGCTGCCAGCGCTGGTGCAATCTTCCAGGTAAACAAATAGAGTGGGAGGTTCCATGGCGAAATACAGCCGACGACACCAATGGGTTGACGCAACGTGTAGTTCAACGCCTGCCCCGGCATATAATGCGACTCAGATGCTAGTTGTGAAGCGGCGGCAGCGAAGAATGAAAAGTTTGATGCAGCACGCGGGATGTCGAGACGACGGGCCAGTGAAATGGGTTTGCCGGTATCCAGCATCTCAGCTTCAGCAAATTGTTCTGATCTTTCTTCGATGAGCGATGCGATCTTTTGGAGGATCCTTTGTCGCTCAGGAAGTGGAGTGCAAGCCCAGGTCTCTGCTGCATTGTTTGCGGCAGTGTAAGCGAGTTTGACATCCGCTTCATCACCTGATGCCAGGGTCGCATATTTTTGGCCGGTTGCCGGATTGATGATGTCCATAGTGCCTCCATGAAGAGAAGGCCTGTATTCCCCGTTAATAAAGTGATTGTATTGTTTCATTTGGATGAAAAGTGAAAGCTCAAATGTTTTCGGAGATCATCGGGTAGGGTAGGCAGATCTGATCTTGGAATCAGTAAGGTAGCCACCTGATAGAGATCCGTAAAAATCTGGTGTTGCTGTGCAGTAGCCTTGAGGTATTGATGTCCCGAAGATCCACCGGTTCCCGTCTTACGACCGATCATGCGTAAGACCATCTGGGCATGTCTGTTGCGCCAAAGCGTGAGCATCTCCTCAATGTCCATCAGACGCGAAAGAAAACGATACGGCTGCTGGAGGATAGGCTCATCTCGATAAAGGAAGATGAAGAGGGCAGCAAGCATCGCTTTGTATGAAAACTTAACTTCGCCACGCTCGCGCATTTCTTCAAACTTGGAAGGATCAAAGACGGCCATAAAGTATGTACTTGTATCACCGACCATCGTTAATCTTTGTTTCTTGGTTTCTTCACTCAGGATATCGGAAGCATTGATAGCGTCTTTTTCTTTTTGCAACATGCTTTCCACCGCTTTCTTGTAGGATTCCAGGAAATTGAACTTGTCAAATTCCAGGAAAGGTGTGCGGTCCAGCCAGTCAATCACCAGGGTGAGCAGGGATTTGTTGTCCATACTTTCTTTCAGGATCTCTTTTTGTTTGCCCGAGAAGACAACATCATACGGCATGCTGTTGTACGTCAGCCTTTGTTCTTCTTTCAGGCCCAGCATGTTTTCCACGATCCTGAATTGCAGGCTTTGGAATCCACTCGCTGGAAACAGGTATTGCCTGAAGTCGAGGAAATCCATAGCGGTCATGGTCTCCATCACGTTGATCTGCTCGATCAATAATTTCTGGATTTCAATGATACGCTCGAGACGCGCAACAGCGGTGGATATTTCCCGCTCATCCATCAGGTCGCCTTCGAACATCACCGCGATCGATTTGATTTCGTGGATGATTTGCTTAAACCAGAGCTCATACACCTGGTGCATGATGATAAAGAGCATCTCATCATGGGCAGGTACTTTTTCAAGCGCTGCGGAGCGCAGGTTTTGGGCGTTGAGGAGTTTGTCCAGTTCGAGATAGGAGTGGTAGTGGATGGAGGTAAATTTTTCAGACATTTTAGTATTTTTTGGAACGCCAGTGAGTATTTTTTGGAACGCAGATGACGCAGATGTATTTTTAAAAAGATTAACGCAAACTAAGAGGTCCCTGAGCTTGTCGAAGGGTAAAAAGAGAAACACTTTCCACATGTTGCATTTTCGGTCCCTGGGCCTGTCGAAGAGTAAAAAGACAAAGCACTTTCCACACGTTGCATTTTCGGTCCCTGAGCCTGTCGAAGGGTATATAACGAAGTACTCTCTCCACGCGCCTCTTCGCAAGCGAAGAGGGCGGCGTGGAGGGGGAATAGTCTTTTTTCCTTCCCTTCGGCAAGCTCAGGGACCAGATTAAAATTCCATGATTAGAATGCTTCATTGACTTGTGTTTGTCCTTCTTCGATGAAAGCAGTGCCTTTGATTTCTATTAAAATCTGCGGACGGGGTAGTGCAGAAACTTCGACAGTGGTTCGGCAAGGTCCTGTCTCCGGGAAAAAGGAATTATACACTTCATTGTACGCATCAAAGTCAGACATGTTTTTAAGGAAAACCGTCACATCAACGAGATGGCTGAGGTCGCCGCCATTCAATTGAAGGTAATGAAGGATATTTTCCAGAACTGCCTTTGTCTGGACCTTAATGTCAAGGTGCCATTTGCCTGCAGGACTAAGGTCTGCCCCGGCGTAAGTGTTGTCGGGTCTTCTGGAACTGGTGCCGGAAACGAAAACCCACGAACCTACCCTTCGGGTGTGGGGGTATCTGCCCAGTGGTTGGGCGCGATCAGCGGCAATGATCATATCTTGCGACATAAGTCTCTATATTGGTTCCGCGAAGGTAGTCATTCCCAAAAGCAGCCCGGGATGACCTTGCGGGAGTAAAAATAACATAATGCACTATGGACCTGAATCTCAAAGGTAAAAACGCCCTGGTTTGCGGTGGCAGCAGCGGAATAGGTAAGGCATCTGCTATTGAATTGTCACGCCTGGGAGCCAATGTGACCCTTTTGGCCAGAAACTCAGTCTCTCTTGCGGAGGCCCTCTCAGCCTTGCATCATGAGCCGGGCCAGGAGCATGATTTTGTCATAGCCGACATGGCCAACCATCCGGATCTGCATCAGAAGATTACAGGACTCACTACCCAGAAGAAAATCCACATCCTGGTCAATAATACCGGCGGTCCGCCAGCCGGGTCAATCCTGGATGCCGATATCGTGGCTTTTAAGCACGCCTTTGAGCAACATCTGTTGGCCTATCATCTTATCGCTCAGCTCATTGTGCCCGGAATGAAATCCGTCGCGTATGGCCGGATCATCAATGTCATTTCGACTTCAGTCAAGCAGCCCTTGCATGGACTGGGGGTCTCTAATACGATCAGGGCTGCTGTCGCCAATTGGTCTAAAACACTGGCTAATGAATTAGCCTCTTTCCACATCACGGTCAACAACGTGCTACCTGGAGCGACGGAGACGGAAAGGTTGAATGCAATCGTAGTCAACAAAGCCACGAAGCAGAGCAAAAGCACAGAGGAAGTTAAAGCGGAGATGCTTTCTGAAATACCTATGAAACGTTTTGGCAAACCGGAAGAGATCGCTGCAGCAGTGGCTTTTCTGGCTACACCTGCAGCGGCGTATATCACCGGGACGCAGATTACGGTTGATGGAGGAAGAACGGGTGTTCTGTAAGTGAAAGTGGCCCCAAATCCCCTAAAGGGGACTTGATATATTCATTTAAAGTCCCCTTTAGGGGATTTAGGGGCAAAAGTGATTACAGCCGACCGATCACCATTCCGATGCGCACACTTGGGGCAAACTGAAGGAGAATATATTTGCCACCGTTTTTATAGGATTCAGGCCATCCCCATTCATCAGCGTCATTCTCATCTATCCTTGGGTTGACTACGTTGGAGTATCTGATGTGTCGGTATGCTAAGCCGATGCCCTGGTTAAAGTCCATGACGAATCTCTTGGTGGCGAGAAATTTAATGCCAAACTTAAATTGAAAAGCGATTTTTTCTTTTCGGAAATCTGCTTCATCATAAAAGAGTTCTTCAGCATCTCTGTCGGGATAATATGAGTTGTCAGAGAGATGGTCTGTCATGTTGTAGTAGAAAACTTCTGCTCCGAAATAGCTCGTAAACTGTGGGGCTTCCTGTCTGTACCATTTGACTTCAGAACGAACCTCAAAGAAAGAATAAGCATCTCCCCATACCAGATCTTCCAGCCGCTTGTGATTGAGATGCCTGTTGCCAAATCCAACCTCCAGGCTATATCCAAGGCGATTGTTACAATGATATTCAAGCCCAAATCGTAGCCTCGGATTTTGATCAACCCATGTAAAAGGAACATTGTAGAAGGTCAGTGTTCTGACCATATCCAAAGTATCCTGCCCCTTACCTTGCTGCGTCAGGATAAAAACTAATAGTATGATCCTCGTCGGGGCTTTCATCTTCCATGAAGTTACTGAAAATTTCTACTTCGTTGCCCCCAAACTACTGGTGCTCCTCCTTCTTACTCTCTTACTCGTCTTACTCTCTTGCACGTCACACGCCGCTCACCCTTTCTCACCTCTAACGCCTTTTCATTAGGTTTGCAGCCACATTCAACGGAAAAGACAGTGAGCAAGAAAATATATGTAGTAACCGGGGCCAACCACGGAATCGGGCTTGAAACGTCCAGGGCTCTGGCGGCCATGGGTGCTAAAGTGCTATTGGTTACGAGAACTGAAGAGAAAGGCGATACCGCCATGGCGGATATCCGGAGCACGCATCCGGATGCAGATCTCGAAAATTATGTAGCGGACCTGAGCCTGCTCGGGGATATGCGCAGCGCTGCCAAGGCGATCACAGAGCGTCATCATGCTATCGATGGATTGATCAATAATGTCGGTACGTGGATGTCTGATCACATCCTGACGAGTGAAGGCATTGAAACTGTCTTTGCGACAAACCATTTGAGTTATTTCATGATGACGCATTTGCTTTATCCGTCCCTTCGTAAGGCCAGATATGCACGGGTGGTCAATGTGGCGAGCAATGCACATTCGTATGGAAAAATAAATATTGAGGATCCCGGCTATTCGCATGGATACCATGGGCTGAAATCAAATGGTCAATCCAAGCTGGCGAATATTTATTTCACCTTCGAACTACACAAGCAAAAACCTGATGAACATGTCAGCGTCTATGCAGTGTCTCCGGGACTGGTCAAAACAGATATCGGACTTAAGCACACGAATTGGCTGCATACACTCGCCTGGAAATTCCGGCGCCGTAAAGGCCAGACGCCTGCGCAAGGGGCTCGCACTTCAGTGTTCTGCGCCACAGCTCCTGAGGTCCAGTCCGTCAGCGGTAAGTATTGGGAATACTGTGAGGTCAAAGAAGTGTTTAAATCAGCTAAGGATCCTGAACTAGGTAAGAAGCTTTGGACGCTGAGTGAGCGGATGTGTGGGATAAGAAATTATTTTGGTGAGTAGTGAGTAGTGAGAAGTGAGTAGTGAAAGTGTGAGTTGTGAGTTGTGAATTGTGAGTGGGTGAATCGTGAGACGTGAGTGGTCAAGAAAGGCGAAGGCTAAGGCTGAGGCGAAGCATTAAAGTGAAAAGTGAAGAATGAAAAGTGA
>DATHZY010000549.1:0-5583 GCA_035458325.1 Saprospiraceae bacterium
AAGACCTTTGGCGGGATCTTCGATCTGCGCGAAATGCATTTTCGTTGCGTCGCTGCGTCGTTGCGCGAAATCCATTTTCCCGTTGCTTCCCCACAAGAATTCTTCATAGATTTAAGACATGACAGACTCAACCTTAAAAAATACCATCAGCGTATTTGAGTATTACAAGTCACTGGGTGAAAAGGCCATGGCGCAGATCAGTGACGAATCCCTGTTCCGGATGCCAGACGAAAAGAGTAACAGTATCAGCGTGATCGTAAAGCATCTGCATGGCAATATGCTCTCCCGCTGGACAGATTTCCTCACCACCGATGGCGAAAAAGAATGGAGAGATCGCGATTCCGAATTTGAAGAAACGATCGAAACCCGCGATGAGGTCATGAAACAATGGAATGAAGGCTGGGCTTGTGTATTCAACGCACTAAACACACTGCAACCAGAGGACTTTGACAAAACAGTCTATATCCGCAACATGGGCCAGACGGTGCTCGAAGCTATCATGAGACAAATGGCACACTATGCCTATCACATCGGACAGATCGTATACCTGGCCAGGTTATTCAACGAAGGAGACTGGAAGACACTGACCATTCCAAAGGGTGGATCGGCAGCCTATAACAAAGAAAAAAAGGCACCTGGAAAACGTATTGAACATTTTACAGAAGAGATAAGAGCCAAAGGGAATGACAAGTAAAAATCGATTTTGAAAATCAGACTTCATTTCTGATGAAACACGATTTACTTTCGGACAATCTTATGGGGCAACGAAAAAACCACTTCTTTTCAGACCGGATCTTATCCGGATGAGAAAATAAAGTGGCCTTTGCATAACACCCCAAAAAAGAACTAATGATCTTTATAATTATATTCTTTGATGGGTCAAAGCTATCCCTGTTTACATCAAGAACCATTATACTATTATCAAATTGAATTATACAATTCACACGTGCGGATAAAAGCGAATACATCATACGAGGACAATGCATGCCTGCGCATTGTTTAACTATTCCACCTTCGGCAGTTGTATCCACTTCGTTGTTTCATCCTTGCCTGAACGAACCACGGCATCGATAAACTCCATTCCCCTGACCCCATCATCAATGGTTGGAAAATCCAGATACAGAGGATCGACAGCTTCATGCGCGATCCTTGCCTGCAGACAAAAGGCAACATTACGATAGATGTTGGCGAATGCTTCCAGATAACCTTCCGGATGACCCGCAGGAATGCGTGTGTGTACCTGGGCTTCGGGATATAGCGGACCTACACCCGTGCGGTAGACCTGCATGGGTTGATCAAGCCAGCGAACGATCAGCGAATTGGGTTCCATCTGTGCCCATTCCAGTCCACCCTTTTCACCATAAACCCGGATCTTGAGATTGTTCTCCTCTCCTGCAGAAATCTGACTCGCATATAATACACCCCGTGCACCATTATCCATCCGCAACAAGACACTTCCATCATCATCGAGTCTGCGCCCGGGGACATGCGCGTGTAAGTCAGCGCATATGGATTCGATGCTTAATCCAGTTACGTATTCCGCCAGGTTTTCAGCATGCGTCCCGATATCTCCCATAGCACCTGCCGCTCCGGAACGCTCCGGATCAGTGCGCCATGACGCCTGCTTATGATCTGTTGATTCCTGAGCGGTGCTGAGCCATCCTTGCGGATATTCTACCACCACCCTGCGTATCGCACCTAGCGCTCCATGTGCTATCATCTGCCTGGCTTGCTTGACCATCGGATAGCCGGTGTAGGTATGCGTCAATGCAAATAATAGTCCCGTTGAATTCACTTTCTCCCGAAGGATTTTTGCTTCCTGCAGGTTGAGGCAAACCGGCTTATCGCAGATCACATGAAAGCCATGTTCAAGTGCCATCATCGCAGGACCGAAATGCATATGGTTCGGCGTGACAATTGAGACCACGTCCATGCGTACCTGTTCAGGCAGCGTGGCTTCGGTCCGGATCATTTCTTCGTAGCTACCATAGCATCGCTCTGCCGGTAGGAATAGGTCGCCTCCACTGAGCCTGGAGCGTTCAGGATCTGAGCTGAAAGCACCACACACCAGATCTATCTGACCATCCAGCGCTGCCGCCATACGATGCACAGCGCCGATAAATGATCCACGGCCGCCGCCGATCATGCCCATCCTGATTTTTCGTTTCATGGCGTAATTTACAAAAGGCTTAGAAGGTGAGAGTCAAACAGGATGAACGGAACGCAGATTACGCAGAAATATTAAAAGGAAATTTTCGCAGATTAGATTTTTCTGTTTCCATGCAACTAACAACTCACCTGCAGCGATCAAATTTGCGTTAATCATTTTTAAAATGCATCTGCGCAATCTGCGTTCCAAAAGAGGACCATATGCCGTTGCCCTGGTGTCCCCACCAGCAACTCAGGTTTGGTTTAGGAGGTTAGAGGTTTGGGAGGTTAGACATTGTGCAGCATGATCAAATCTGCGATAATTGTTTTTAAAATACATCAGCGTCATCCTTGTGGTGAGCGGAGTCGAACTATGCGTTCTAAAAAGTCTAGCATAACTCCATAGAAGATCTTATTTTATCTTAGCGCCTCCAGAGCGGTATACTATCCACCTGCTATTAACAGTTAACCATTACCGGACCCACTGTGGTCCGTTTTGTGAAAAGAATCACTAGATATGCCATTCATCAAGAATTTTATTCCCGGGATCATCGCCCTTTTCCTTTCCTATGCAGCCCAGGCCCAATCCCTCAAGGCCGTCCAGCAAATCGAAGGCATACCTCCCAAGGTAGCTTACCGGGCCATCGCCCATGACGGATCAGGTAATCTCTATGTGGCCACCAGCGTGGATGTCTTTATGATTCCTTCTAACAGCAACCGGGCGCAACCCATGAATGTGGGAGACCAGATCATGGATGTGGACTGGTCATCGGATTATGGCCTGATCATGCTTTCTAAGGACGGTTCTATCCGGTTTACAGCCACCGGCAAGGTACTCACTGTCGATGCAGGTACCGGCGCGACATGCATGGATGTGACCAAGACCATGATATGGGTCGGAACCAATAATGGTGTCTCCACCGTCTCCATACCACAGGAAAAAGTAGTCAAGCAGTATACGACGGCTGATGGTATCCTGGCCAGCAATGAAATCACCTTTATCCACACAGATCCATCCGGCATACGCTGGATCGGCTCCAGGGCCGGTGTCGTGCGGATAGACGGCAAGAAATGGAAGCTGTATGAAAAAGAGCAGGCCATCACCGGTATCACCTCTACTTCAGAAGGTGCCTGGATGGCAGCTGACAGCAATATGTGGCTCGTCGACGCCTATAACCGCTGGTATCCGATTGATGCCTGGCGCGACCTCGTCGAAGGACCGGTCAAGGCACTCTCCTCCGATTCGAAGGGCCTCATCTACATTGCTTCCAATATGCTCGTCAAATATGACCCTTACCAGGAAAAAGTGGTCAGTATGAATGAAGGCGGGGCCACCGATCAGATGATCCTGCTCTCCCAGGGCCCCGGCAAGAACGTATGGATGGCCGGACACAACGGGTTGTCCAGAGTGATCGAAGACACGACCAGGGTCGTAGAGCCTGTGGTGAAAGGAAATGAGCTGGCCGCTGTGATCGAAGTCAAATCGACACCGGTATGTACAGGTATGGCCACCGGTCATTTGTTGGCAAAAGCTGCAGGAGGTGTCCCTCCCTACGGATACAGCTGGAGCATTCCTTCCGCATCAGGTGAGGAAGTGACAGGATTGCCTGCAGGTTTATATCAGGTTACAGTGACGGATCAATTAGGAAAATCCATCCTGGCCAGCGCGATTATCCCTGCGTCACCGGTCATGACCGTGACCACCTTGATCAATGCAAAGTCTTCCGACATCCTTGCTACCGATGGAAAAGCAACAGCAAAGGTTGTGGGTGGAGTGGAGCCATATGAGTTTAAATGGAGTAATGGAGAGACCGTCGCTCAGGCAATGAAATTACCTGAAGGCTCACACACCCTCAGTGTGGTGGATGCCAATGGTTGTATTGCTACCACGACCGTGGTGATGGAAGGAGAAAAAGTGTTGAAGACCCTGGACATCGCAACGATTGCGGTGGGACAAACCATTCGCGTAGACAAGCTGTATTTCGAAGCAGACAGCTCTACGATCAAACCTGAATCCTATGCGGTACTTGAAGAGATCTACACCTTCCTGAAGGAAAACGACCAGGTCCACATCGAAATCGGTGGACACACCAACAGTCTGCCGGAAGATGCCTACTGCGATCGCCTCTCTACAGCCCGCGCTAAGGATATCGCCGAGTACCTCTATGACAAAGGCATTCCACAATCACGTATCACCTACAAGGGATATGGTAAGCGCCAACCCATCGCGACCAATCAGACGGTCGATGGCCGGAGGAGAAACCAACGGGTGGAGATCAAGATTGTATCTCTTTAAGTGAAAAATGAAAAGAGAAAAATGAAGAATGAAAAGAGAAAAATGTGAAACCCAACATTTTTTTCACCCTATACCTTTTCCATAGAAAATTTCAACAGCGTTTTTGAGCGAAATTCATCTCCGGGCCGCAATACCACCGATGGAAATCCCGGCTGATGAGGTGAATCCGGATAGTGCTGAGTCTCGAGGCACAATCCACTGCGCGGCGCCAGTGCAATTTTGTTTTTTCCGGCCTTTTTACTCTGTAGAAAATTAGCGGTGTACAATTGCATTCCTGGTTCAGTAGTATAAACATCCATCTTTCGACCAGTCGAAGGATCATAGAGTGTGGCAGCATGCTGCAGTTCTCCGGAGGGATGGTTGAACACCCAGCAATGATCATATCCGTGTCCGATCGCTAACTGAATATCATCCTCTCCGATATCACGACCAACTTCTTTGGGTGTACGAAAATCAAAAGGAGAGCCATCGACCTTTCTTATCTCCCCGGTGGGTATCATCGTCTCATCAACCGGCAGGAAGTGATCCGCATGGATCATCAACTGGTGATCAAGTATAGACGTATTATTTCCGTGGAGATTGAAGTAAGTATGCTGCGTCAGATTGATGATGGTCGGTTGATCAGTAGATGCATGATAGGCAAAGGAAAGTGTATCATCATCCCCCAGCATATACGTAACCTCTAATTGCAGATTACCGGGATATCCTTCATCACCGTCCGGACTCATATGCCTGAATCGGATACCTACTCCATCTTCAGCATCTATTTCTTCGGCAGCCCACACAGCATGACTAAATCCCTTGACGCCACCATGCAAATGATGCGGAGGTAAGTTTTGCGCGAGCTTGTATTCCTTTCCTTCAAGTGAAAATTTTCCATGGGCTATCCGGTTCGCAAACCGACCTACGACACAACCGATGTATGCATTCGATTGGAGGTATCCCTCCAGGTCATCATACCCCAATACGATATCTGCAAACACTCCATGCCGGTCAGGTACTTTCAACGAGGTGATGGTGCATCCATAGTTGATCACTTTCAATTCTATTCCGTGACCATTTGTCAGCGTAAATTCAGTGACCTCATCACCGGATGGTGTGGTGCCGAAGATTTGTCTACCCCTAAATCCCCTAAAGGG
>DATHZY010000550.1:0-3579 GCA_035458325.1 Saprospiraceae bacterium
AGTGGTGAGTAGATAAAGTTATGCGATATAATTCACCGTGGAGTATGTTATTACATTAGAAAAGCTGATGTGCTGTCGACTATGATCTGGTAGCTGGCAGCTGGTGGCTTTTTTACTGATAGCTGATAGCTGACAGCTGAAAGCTTTTACGACAGCTAATCTTCCCCTTCGTAATAATCCTTAAACTCATCAATCTCCCTTCGATCTCGCTTCGTGGGTCTGCCTGCGCCGCGCTCTCTTCTTTCGGGGCCGCCCTTGCCGATAAACCAGCTTTTGTATTTATTGATTTCTTCTTCAGGGGTCAGGTCTTCGTAACATGGTTTTGCTAATATGGGTGAGACGCGCTTCTCGATCAGTTGGACTACTTTGTATTTGAGCTTGAACCCATCCTTGATGACATCGATGATATCACCGACGGTGACCATGGTGGAGGGCTTTGCATTTTCGTCATGTAATTTGACTTTCCCTTCCTTGCACGCATCTGTCGCCAGGGTACGGGATTTGAAGATCCGGATAGACCAGAGGTATTTGTCGATTCTTACTTTATCAGCCATTTAAAATCTGTTGATAAGTTGATCTGTTGATAAGTTGATCTGTTGATAAGTTGATCTGTTGATGAGTTGATACGATGCTTATTGGCTTATGGCTTATAAGCTTATCTCTACATCGTTCTTCACTCTTCACTTTTCACTCTTCACTTGAATTTCCTCGGATTTCCATTCTTTGTCCATATAGAAAGTACCGAAAGGGATGATGGAAGACACAAAGGCCTTCAGCATCCATTTGATAGTCATATTGTACTGATCATAGACCAGGTACATCCATATCATAAAGGCGATGAACAAGGCACCGTGGATACCGCCTACGATTCTTACCGCGAGGGGCATATCTGCTGCATATTTTAAGGGCATGGCGATGAAAAGCAGGACCAGATAAGAGATCCCTTCGATCATGGCTATTTTTCGAAACCAGTGGAATGTTGTGGTTGATGGCATAAAAAGGAAAGTGTTTGTGTGATGGATGGTTCGGGTAAAGATAGAGTGAAGATTATAATTCAGGCTTGTAGCTACTGACAGAATTGATTAAAAGTACTCTGCGCATTTTGATATCCCAGGCTTATCGCTTGCCGAAAATCAGCGCAGGCCTTAGGTTGGTCAGATAGTTTGTTGTAAACGAGGCCACGACCATAGTAAGCACTTCCGGCGTTTGGATTGACGGCGATGGCTTTGTTGTAGTCCTGCATAGCAAGGTCAAGTTGATTTGTTTTAGAATATAACCCACCACGGTTGACCAGGGCGCTGAAATAAGTGGGGGAGCGTTGGAGTGCTTTGGAATAGGATTCTAATGCTGCCTGGAGATTGCCTGTGTTTTGCAATAAGAGCCCTTTATTGTTGTATGATTCCAGCATAGTCGGGTCGAGTGCAATAGCACGGTCATAATCTGCCAGTGCAAGCTCGATATTGTTGAGGTCCTTGTAGGTATTTCCCCGATTTATATATGCATTTGCGAGATCAGGATTGAGTTGAATGGCTTTGTTGTAGTCCTGCAATGCAGCATCAAATTTCTTTTGTTGCTGATACACCATGCCTCGGTTATAATACGACTTGGCATAGGTGGGGTCAAGTTCAATTGATCGGGCAAGGTCTGCTTCGGCCGCTGCGAGGTTTTTACTATCGAGGTGGTAAACGCCGCGGTTGAGATAAGCCATATGGACTTTATCGTTTTTCTCAATCGTATCCGTCCACAAGGTCAGACCATTTTCCCATACCTTGCAGCGTTGATAGGTAGCATAACTATAGAATGAAATAAAGCTGATTCCAAGCACAGAGGCCAGGATTTTAAAACTGCTATTTGATTTATTTAAATATAACCAACCCAGGCCTTCAGCGAAAAGATAAAAAATACCAATAGAGGCCACGTAGGAATACCGATCCGCCATGACCGTGTAACCCACAGGCAGGAGTTTTAAGACCAGGAAAATGGTGATGGTAAAAAACGCTAAGCCGAAAAATACTTTTTTGGTCTGCTTCAGCGAAATCCAGGTCAGGAACGCCAACGCCAAAGTCAACAATACATAACCATAATAAATGGCAGGAATGGGATCTTTAGCTCCAATAGGATAAGGATAGTATGCACTTAATGACACTGGTAAAAGCAGTTTATGGAGATAGGTTATGTATCCGTAGAATGCAAAAATGATGCGTTGCACTACCGGAATGGTATCCGCATGAAGCGCAGCTTCAGATTGCTGTGCGTAAATAGCTACTATCCCGAAAACTAAGGCAAGAATGAAAAATGCAATTTTTTCAAGCCATACCTTTTGCGTTAGAGGCCGTCCTTTAAAATAGTCAATGAGCACAAGTACCACCGGCAGGGTAACTGCCATCCCTTTCGACAAGGATGACAAAACGAAGAAGACCAGGGCCAGGCTATACCATTTAAATTTCTGCTGATCTATGTAACGCAGATATGTCAGGATGCTCAACAGGAAAAACAAAGTGTAAAGCAGATCTTTTAATTCTGAAACCCAAGCTACTGATTCAACATGGAGTGGATGAACACCAAATATCAAGGCAGTCAACAGGCCTATCCACAGGTTGTTGCTTATCTTCCGGATCACATAAAACACCAGCAAGGTGTTGGCCACATGAATCAATACATTGACGACATGATATCCACTTTCTTTAAATCCAAATAATGCATATTCGATAGCATGAATCAGCACCGTGACAGGGTGGTAATTGCCTGCGAGATAACTTGAGAAAATTTCAGATAAATCCAATGAGTAGATCAAAGGATTTCGTTGGATATAGACGCTGTCATCCCAGACAAAGCCATTTTGAAATGCCGGCAAGTACACCAATAAGGTCAGCAACGCTATGCCGGCAAGCAATCCATTTTGCAGAAGTATGTTGGTTTTACCACCAGCCTGTCTGGATGATTTCTTTGAGGAAGAATGTTTGCTGATGGATGGAGTTGATTTTGTTTGGCTCATATATTTTCTGAATGAACAATATTAGTTTTTTCCTTTCAGATCAAGGAGTATGAAAGATTTTTGATTATTTATTTCGATCTCCATCTTATACTTGCCAACAGGCAGATAGTACTTTCCGTTGTCCGCTTTTCTTAGTTTAGGATCTACGTCTGGTTTTGTATCCTGTTTTTGTTTCGTCAGCGCGTCAACGGCATCTTCTTTCATTTCTAACTTATAGGTGTAATTACTCAACCCCTTGTGAAGTTTTATTTGCTGTTCATGAACTAACAAACTGTCTGAATACACTTTTAAGACCGCATCTCCTGCCACGGGTGTATATACCGGAAAAGTAACCGTAGGTTCATAGTATTCTCTCCAGGTAGCCGAGCGCGAACCCCATCGGGATGAATGGTTGATAGAAAGTTTTTCTTCAAAGCAAGTGAGCGAGTCAGTATTGGTGGTATTAAGTTTTTGCACTTTGCTGACATCCGCTTTATACAATGACCTGCCATGGGTAGCAATAACGATCTCTTTATCTCTCGGATGGACGACAAGGTCATGCACAGGCGCATAAGGCATATCACCCATCCACATACTATGCTTTC
>DATHZY010000551.1:0-7128 GCA_035458325.1 Saprospiraceae bacterium
ACCGTATTTGTCTTATCGTCTTCGTTGGTGTACTCCTCGGCTGGGAACTGATCAAATACGTTCTTCCTCCTCCGGTATTTCAACCTGCAGGGGATTTTGAGAATAAAACATTTGCCGATCTCATGCAGTCACCTGATTCGACAAACCGGGATCGCCGCTATTCACCCAAAGAATATGAATACAATCAAGACCGTGAGGATGATCAATACCAGGCTTTAGCAGCAGAAGAAGATCTCCAGCCTGTGGAAATCATGCATGCGAGTTGGAAAGAATTACGTGCCATCGGCTTCTCTTCCAAGGTCGCGTCCAATATTGAGAGGTATATTGCAGCAGGTGGTGTGGTCAGGAATGAAAAAGACTTATTGAAAATCTATGGCATGGATACGGCTCAATGGAATGCAGTTTCTTCCCTCATCATTTTTCCTGAAACCAAGAGTGAACCTGACTATCCCGAACATGCGTCACATAAAGAGAAAATTTCGACAGCACCTCTTGATCTCAACACCATCACTGCCACCGAACTGGAATCACTGCCCGGCATCGGCACTGTCCTTGCCGAACGTATCATCAAATACAGAACAAGCCTTGGCGGATATTGCCATGTGGATCAACTCAAGGAGTGCTATGGCCTGCCTCCGGAAACTTTCGAAAAAATAATGCCCCGTCTGACGATCACACAACCACCCTCCACCATCGCCATCAACCATGTCGATTTTACAAACTTCAATCATCCCTACCTAAACAAGAAAATGATTCGATTACTCCAGGCGTACAAGGCCCAGCATGGCCCATTTACAGATGCAACCGACCTCCGAAAAATCTATCCTCCCGACTCCACGTGGTGCGATCGATTATTGCCCTACATCAATTTCGACTAGAAAGCCTCTATGTTGCTGGTGGGGACACCAGGGCAACGGCATCAACTCATCAACTCATCAACCCCACAGAGCTGGCGGCGAGAACGCCATCCAGCGGCAAACCCTATCAACTCATCACCCCATCAAAATATAAGCTCATAAGCCTATAAGCTTATAAGCCCCTTGTTGCTGGTGAGGACACCAGGGCAACGGCCCACTTCATAAGCTTATAAGCCCCCATAAGCCCAGTTAATGGTCGAGCCTTGCTCGACAACATTAACTCTTGACCGCGCTATACTTCTCCACAAACGCTTTCATCTCACTCACCATCTTCGGACTACCGATGGATATAGTGGCGCGTTGATGCAGGTCATTGACCGGCAGGTCGAGAATCCTTTCGAGGTTACAGGTGATAGCGATACCACCGGCTTGCTCAACAATCATGGCCATTGGATTGCATTCGTAGAGCAAGCGGAGTTTGCCTTTAGGATATTTACGGGTGTGTGGATACAGGAAGATACCTCCCTGGATCATGATCCGATGTATGTCGGATACCATCGAACCGATATACCGCAGGCCAAAGTTCATATCGGAACAGTGGTCAATATACCGGCGCATCTCGAGGTCAAACTTGAGATAGTATCCCTGGTTGACCGCATAATAGGCACCATCCTCCGGAATCTTGATATCCCGGTGTGAAATGCAAAATTCACCGATCGACGGATCGAGCGTGAAGCCATTAACCCCATGACCTGTGGTATAGACGAGGATCGTAGATGTGCCATAGAGCACATATCCAGCGGCAACTAACGAAGTACCTGGCTGGAGGAAATCATCAATCGTAATAGGCCCGGCAGGGTCAGATATGCGCCTGTAGATACTGAAGATGGTACCTACGGATACGTTGACATCAATATTACTGGAGCCATCCAGCGGATCAAAGACGACCACATACTTGGGCTTCTTCTTTGCTACAGGTGGTAGGGAAACAAAATTTTCCAATTCTTCAGATGCGATGGCCGCACATTCTCCGCTGTTACCCAGGCATTCAATGAGCTTGTCATTGGCATAGATATCCAGCTTTTGCACCGTATCACCCGATTCATTTTCAGCACCGGCGACGCCCAGGATATTGACCAGTCCGGCCTTATTGACTTCACGGTTGATAATCTTGGCAGCGACCCCTATGTCACGAAGCAGGTTGGTAAGCTCTCCGGTGGAGCTGGTATATTCCTTTTGTTGTTTAAGGATAAACTCATCAAGGGTGATGATCCGGTTTCGGTTGGATGTTTCCATTGAACTCTAATTTATGGGCTTTTTAATACCCGCCATAATATCTTCTCAAAAACCACTCCACAGAGAGCGCCGCCAGTAAAATAAGGCATAACCACTTGAGGTGAATCAACGGCCTCGTCTGCGTGCTGCTATAAAGGACAGGTTTGATCGTCTCGTCTGCAAGTATCTTTTCAGCCAATCGCGACATCTGATCCGGATACAAGAACTCACCCCCTTGCTGCGCAACCAGTTGCCTCAACAATCCATGATCGGCCGTGGAGGACATCGCTTCCAGCAAGACCGGTTGCACGACAAACTTACCATCACTGGTCTGGCGTACACCGTTGAGTTCGGTTGTAGCCGTAAAGGAATAACTTCCTTCCGGAAACCTTCCGATGTCAAGTGTATACGACTGGCCTGAGGTGTTGAAGGTGTAGTCAAATTCTTGTTTCTCCTGGTTCCTGATTTTCAGGAATACCTCCGGAGTGTTGATCAGTTCGTAATTGTCATTGTACAATTCGGCCTGGAATGTAATGTCTTCCAGCTCTGTAAAAAGTTTCTTTGGGGTATTGACTCTAAACTTCCGCTTGTCCGATTTAGTGGAGGCATACTGGCAAAGCTGGCTCAGCAACTCATGTGTGATTTCCTTAGAGCCGTTTTGCAACTGATCATACAACTGCCACTTCCAGATGCCTTCACCGGCGATGATGCAGGTACGGATGTCGTTGGTTTCACCCATGAGGATCAAGGGAAACTCTGTATCTACCTGTCCGATTTTCTGATAGGCCAGCACCTGTGCTGAAGGGGATGCAGTATACTCTCCAAACGGAGAGAGCAACGGACTGAAGGTACCGAGCTTGTTTCTCAACTCATCGGATGTATTGAAACTATTAAACCCGGGATTGTAAATCATCGTCACCTCATTGGGTGAGCGGTTTCCGGTGTAGTCAATATTCAATAAGGTTTGTGCATTGTTAAACGCATACAAATCCGTCTGATACCCTGTGAGGAAAATCTTTGGTATCTGTTGCTTATTGATTTCATCCAACACCGATTGGATCAGATATTTCGATGAAGGAAGTTGATGCAGAACGACCAGGTCATATTTTTTCAAGTCATTTGCTGAAAAATCAGCAGCCATCCTTGTATCCACTTCATAGTTGCGCTGTGCGAGCAATGCAGCCCGCCACACCGCGAGATCCGGGTGAGGACTGTTGGCTAACAACAGCACTTTTAACCTGCCATCAATCACTTCCACAAAAAAATCACGCACGTTGTTGACGTAGGTTACTTCATTCCTGACCTGCAGCAATTGAACACGGTAACGCTGTACCCCACTCTGTTTTGCTTCGATGATAACTTCTTTGGTATCAAACCACGAATCGGTGGTGATATTGATCGGTATCCTTTCGAGGAGGATACTCTGGTTGTCCTGGATATGTCTGACTTCCAATGCAGAAGTTGCTCCGGGCAATCGCATGGCGGCGATATCGACCTGGACGGCAAATTTGTCACCTAGATAAGCGATGCTGTTATGAAACACATCCCTGACCTGCAGGTCTGTCTTACGAATTGTGTCCCCCAGCGCAATGACTGAAAGTGGCGCCTTTTGGCCTGAAGCCAGGTAAAGTGGATTCCTGCCCCTGTTGATTGCCCCGTCGGTGGCAACGATGACAGCTCCCACATTCTGGCCGGCATATTGCTCCTGGAGGTACGTCATAAACTCACCCATGTCACTGGCCTGGTCATCCAGCACCCAATTGTCCACGGTCTCCACTTCCTCACCAAAACCGATCTTATGGACCTCATACTTTTCGGAGAGCCTTACACTCAGATCATTTAATGCCGTCATGTAGGCGGTTGAGTCGGCTTTCGAAAGCGCGGACCGGATACTGGCCGATTGATCCTGGGCGATGACGATGACCGGAGGTTCGGTGCGGTTTTGAAGCAGTTTGAGCAGTGGAGCTAATAGCAGGCAACTCAATACGGTCACTACAATACCTCTGAGCGTGGCCATGAGATACTTCAGCACCGGGGGCTGGTCTGAAAAGGTAACATCCTTCCGGTACAGGAAGACAGCGGCCGCCACCCCTGCCAACACACAAAAAATAAGATACCAGGTTGGATATTGCCAGTTAAGATTCTGCACGCTTCAGGTTAAATTAGAATTAGACTACAATGGCTAAACGTTCACAAAGATTGAAAAAATATCCAACCCCGCCGGTGGCTAAAAGTAGGCCTGCGGATCAAATTTTTAAACCTTTCGGGCGTTTAAGGGGTATCTTTATTGCCAGTTTTGACCAATTTTCTGCCTTATGAACAGATTTCCCTCCGCGAGATCTATCTTCTTTATTCTTGGTTTACTCCTGTTAGCAGGCAACCTAAGGGCCTCCTACATCCTGATACCGATGGATGAATCCCAGCGTAACCACCTGAAGGCATACGGTATCACGTACTGGGTGCTGGATGCCGGGGTCGAAGCATATTGGCTGCTCAACTACAGGGGCGGATCCTTTGCCTTTGAAGCCAATGAGCTGTTTGAAAAGGAATGCAAGACCAGGGATGTCTCTTACCAGGTCATCTCCAATGGTGAATTTGCCCGGATCCGGACGGAGATCAGCAATCCGGAAACCAACATGGAGACAATCAAACTGGAGGCACCTCCTAAGATCGCTGTCTATACCCCTGATTTTGATTCCAGAGGTGAGCGCATTCAACCCTGGGATGATGCGGTGACCCTGGTACTGACCTACGCGGAAATACCATATGACAAGGTATATGACCGCGAAGTGCTGGGAGGAAAACTCGCTCAATATGACTGGCTACACCTGCATCACGAAGATTTCACAGGACAGTATGGCAAATTTTATAAATCATTCAGCATGCAACCCTGGTACCGCGAAAACCAACGTGTCCAGGAAGAGCTGGCGGCGAGTCTTGGA
The DNA here is from genome assembly GCA_035458325.1 of Saprospiraceae bacterium. Taxonomy (GTDB): domain Bacteria; phylum Bacteroidota; class Bacteroidia; order Chitinophagales; family Saprospiraceae; genus Opimibacter. The sequence continues at coordinate 5,075 of DATHZY010000551.1, forward strand.
TTCTCTAAAGTATCTCAGCTCAAATTAGCCGTCGTAAAGGAGATCAGGGATTATGTTGGTGGTGGCGGATTTATGTTTGCCATGTGCAGCGCAACAGACTCCTATGATATCGCTCTTGCTGCTGAGGGTGTGGATATATGTGCTGATGTCTTTGACGGAGATGCGCAGGATCCTCAGGCACAATCCAAGCTGGATTTCAGTAAATGTTTTGCCTTCAAGGATTTTCAGCTTGTGACCAATCCGATGGAATATGAATTTTCAACAATCGATCACCGGGACAGGAATGTATTGCCTGAACGCGATTACTTCACGTTGTTCAACTTCTCAGCCAAATGGGACCCGATTCCGACCATGCTGACACAATGCCACACGACCACGGTGAAAGGGTTTATGGGACAGACTACTGCATTTGATAAAAACTATATCAAATCAGATGTCCTCATCCTGGGCGAAAACAAACCCGAAAATGAAGTCAGGTACATCCACAGCACGTTTGGCTTTGGCACCTGGACCTTCTACGGAGGCCACGATCCTGAAGACTACAGGCACTACGTGACCGATCCGGATACCGACCTTAACCTGCACCCCAACAGTCCGGGTTACCGCCTCATCCTCAATAACATCTTGTTTCCAGCAGCAGAGAAAAAGAAAAGGAAGACCTGATCTTTATAAAAATATTCTGTTCCTACCTCCTCTTTGGAAGCCTGCTTTTCATCCGCCATCTGTCAATCGTCAGTTATTGCACTGCTCCTTTAAATAAAAGCCAGGCTTGCCTAAAATCTGAAGGCTTTGGTTGAAACCCATGTGATACTTTTTAATAGCCGAGCATGGGCAAAAGATCAAAGGTCATACTTTCAAAAATCTCTTCACTTCTGGATTATCACAAGACGATCAAGCTCAATTTGAAATGCACAAAATTCAGCTTTTGTATCTTGGCTCCACCGTGGTCGATGTCTATGTGTTAAAACGGCATTATGAAGATTCTGATCTTATCTATCGAATATCCCCCCTTAGGTGGTGGTGCCTCCCCCATGATCCATGAGATCAGCAAACAATATGTTGAGTCGGGGCACGAGGTCTCGGTGGTAACCATGGCATGTGGAGAGCTGCCTTTGAATGAAAAAATGGATGGCGTAGATGTGCATCGTGTAAAAAGCTTTCGCCGAAAAATGCATATTTCACATGTCCATGAGCATATAGCATATATGTGGGCTGCCAAAATTTTTCTGAAAAAATATTTCCGCCAACATTCATTTGATGTGTGTCATGCGCATTTTCTTGTTCCGACTGGAATCCTGGCAAGGTGGGTAAGGCGAAGGTATAATATCCCATATATCATAACGTCGCAGGGCAGTGATGTTCCTGGCTACAACCCTGACCGATTCAATTTTTTACATCGGTTCACACCTCCCCTGATCAGATCCATTCTGCTTGAAAGCCTTTGTATCGTTGCTCCATCTAAATACCTTCAATCCCTGATAATTAAAGTCAGCCCTGCACACGCTAATAAAGTATTTCAAATCCCAAGCGGCATTGATACTGACTTTTATGTCCCTGCAGAAAAGAAAAATATCATCCTCTCTACCGGCCGGCTCTTACCTCGAAAAGGTTTTCAATACCTGATCGAGGCAGTTGCAGATGAACATTTGCCATTCGAACTCCACCTCTGCGGAGACGGCCCCATGATGAACGAATTGAAATCATTGGCAAAAAACAGCAAGACACCTGTTGTCTTTCATGGCTGGCTTGATAATAAGAGTCAGATCTATCGAAAATTATTATCCGAAGCCACCATCTTCTCACTTGTCTCAGCCAAAGAAAATGCAAGCACTTCATTGATGGAGGCATTGTCAGCCGGTTGTGCGGTGATCACATCAGATGTTTCCGGATGCCCTGAAACGGTTGGTGATGCTGGCGCCTGTGTACCGCCGGCAGATACTTTAGCTTTAAAAGCACGTTTAAAAGAATTGATAGAAAATTATGACTACAGAGTCCAATTGATGCATGCAGGGAGGGAAAGAGCTATACGTGAGTTTTCATGGCCTTCAATTGCC
>DATHZY010000552.1:0-2529 GCA_035458325.1 Saprospiraceae bacterium
TCGAAGATAGAATTTATGTGATTGATAATATTAAGGGCGCCTCTAATAAACGCTTGATAAGTAAATATCCATGTTTATTGTCAACTCATTATAGGGGTTGCAATTATATGTTGCATAGGTATTAGAAGCGCCCTTAAGATATGGGCTTTTTTGGATTTTTTCGGATTCATGGAACCGGTCGGTTTCCAATGTAGAAATGTTGGATCGTATGGAGACGATATCAAAAATTAAAAACACAATTATTTGGAAATATAATCTCCTTTTATTAAATTTCAGCAACTAATACCCAAAGCACCTTCAACCGTGCTCTCAGCATTTCCATGTGCATACCCATTCACCATCGTGAATGTATAGTGGGGACACCATTACTGTGTATTGAATAACACATTCAAAGCGTGTGCTGTCGCGTGTGATTCAACAGACCTGTTTGATATTTTTTCCTTTCTCAAATTATCTGCCATGAGGGATATTACCACCATCAGATTATCGGGCTATCTACCGGCTGCCTTTTTGTTTTTTGCCCTAAATGTATTTGGCCAGTACCCTGGTCAAGCACCAAGTACAGGAAATCCACCACAGGCTGGACAGCCACCCAAGATTGCAAACCCCGAGGCTGCAGCAAAATTGCCGGATCCGGAAGAAATCCGACAGAAAAATGAAGCTAATAATGAAAAGACAACTAAGAAGCTTGCAGATTTTATTGATGCCTTGTTACGGGCGGTTAAGACTCCAGGTGATCCAAAGACAAAGGAGATTCTTTTGGAGGCGCAGAAAAATCAAAATTTAAGGAAGGTCATTGACATATTACGAAAATACCCGGCAGATCAGGACTTGATCTATAGGTTAAAGCAAATGTTGCTGGATAATCCAACCCAGGATCCTGCCAAAAAAGTGGATAGCATCCTCAAGGGTTATAATGATCAGACAGTACCTCCTGATGTGCAGCAAAGAAGGAAACAATTGCTTGAAAGGCTCGGACCTGAACTCAGGAGGACGATGCTTACTGTAACGGCGAAAGGAACCGGCAACACAACAGGCCATATCGCTAATCTCAGTGTAGACAATCCCACACAATCCTATCTTGTCACCAGCCCTCAATCTGTTTTCATTCCATCAGATGGCCAGTACCAGCCTTATGTCGGTACGATACCCGGTACATTACTTCCTCCCGGCATATCTACCATTCCGGTTGATGGGTATTGTGCGGATGTTCATACTCCTCCGGTGCCCAGTGGCAGCCCAATGCCTCCTTTGGACACCTGGATACCGGTTGGTGTTACGGATGAGATACCAGAGGGAGAAGACTTTCCCATCATTGGTACTACACCGATACCTCCATTTGTCCCTGAAGACATTCCGGATATAGTCAATACGCCAGGGTTTACTCCAATGCCTCCGGATGCTGAACAAGACATCATCATCACCTGGCCCGGAACTGATATACCTGTTGGTGGTACACTGGATCCGGATGAAGACCCCACAGTATTTGCTCCGGTGATTGTCAAGGTGATGGAGGAAGTGGAAGACGCTGCAGAATCCATTACGGAAAGTGGAATATTGACAACGCCTTTTTCACCGGATCCACCGAGACAGATTCAAGCTTCAGTACAACAGGTAGTCTGGATCTTCGCCGCGGGCATCACAGGAGAAGAGTATGGCAAGACGGATTTTACAGACAAGGTCTATGAACAATTTGAAGACAATTCTGGCAACGCAGTCACCACACTTCCAGAGGAGCAAAAAGAAAAACTTGATAGTGGAGTCGATGATTTCTGGGATGTCTTTACCGCCGTGGGCGTTGAAGCAAAAGTCATCAGTGATAAAAGTCCGGGTATAGATCTCGATCCAACGGTGTTAGCGACTGTATCTACACCAGGCTGTAAGTGCAACAACATCTCCTATGACCTTGAAGTGAAGAGAGCAGGAGTGGTAGTACATTCAGATTCACACACCACACCCCGAAGTCCGAAAGTAGCAATAGATGATTTTGAGTATGGAGATTCACTGGAAGTGAAAATCACCAACATAAGGGCAAACTGCAACTGTGAAGATGCTGAATGCCTTTTCTATCCGGCACAAAGCACAAAAACCAACAGCTCGGGTTACACCACTACAGATCTCACCAGACCAGGAAAGGCAGATATAGAAATAAGTGATGATGGAGCAAATGTCGCCTCAGAGAATAATAACGCATCTCTCCATGAACCGGGGTTCAATGACGATGGCACTGAGTATACATTTGGCCTCAAGGTAAAAGATGAGAAGTCGAATGAAAAATCTGTCTTCCAGAAGCTGAAGATAAAAGCCTATTGTGAATTGCCGGATTGCCGACGCGCGCTTTGTAAGAAAACGGTTCAGTTGAATTTTGTTACTGCAAACTGATTTATAATTTATGCCAGTATGAAATTCAATTCTTTGATCGTCCTGAAACCGCTATTCGTTTGGATTCTACTCATTCCAGTTCAGTTATTGGCTTTTAATACAATCAATGATTTCGATAAGCATCTTAATGAAGAGTGCACGCATTAT
>DATHZY010000553.1:0-2807 GCA_035458325.1 Saprospiraceae bacterium
TCTGGGATGAGGGGTGGATATATCTTCATAGGCTGTTTACTGGACTTGCTTTGCAAAAATAGCATTCGTTTGATGGATGTAGGCAAGGATTTCGTCCCTGCCCAGTTCCTTCAGGCTGCTTGTGACGATGATAGGAGGCAAAGACTCCCATTCATTGAGGATATCGGCTTTATAGGCTTCCAGGGCTTGCTCCAGTTCTGCCGGCTTGAGTTTATCTGATTTGGTAAATAATATGCAGAAAGGGATATCATTCAGACCGAGCTGGTTCATAAACTCCCTGTCATTCTCCTGCCTGGGGTGGCGGATATCCAAAAGCAGAAAGGTGCACATCAGGTTCTCCCTTTGCAGGATATACCGGTCAATCAATTTTGACCACTTGCCACGGGTAGATTTTGATACCTGGGCAAATCCATAACCCGGCAGGTCTGCAATCAGCCATTCCGGGGTCTCTACTACCCTGAATAAATTGATAGCCTGGGTTTTACCCGGTTTTTTCGAGGTTCGGGCTATTTCCCTGTTTCCGGTGATATAATTGATGATGGATGACTTACCCACATTGGAACGGCCTATAAAGCAGTATTCTGGTAAATGCATAGCCGGACATAGCTTTACATCGGTGTAGCTGCCTATATATTGAACATCCATAATTTCTGCCCCTATCTGCTATTGTTGACTTCAGTCAGGAAGTGTCAAAGTTACGATTATGTACTGCCCATCAGTATATACTCCCATGTACCGGTTCATCACCTGTCAATAGAAGTAAGGACAACCGGAGAAGCTATAGCCTGCCTGGAGGTTATATTCCAATTTACTGCCTAAGCTCAAAGGACAGGAGATCAAAAAATATTCTAAAAAGATGAATATTTTTTTACGATTCTATGCGCCGCTTTTTATTTGGTACAATGAGTGTATCAAATTTTATACACTGCCTAAATCAGCATTCCCAAATTAATGCTTCCGCGCAACGCATCATGAGCAAATAATATTTTTTAAAGGATTTACGTCCAACCTTTAAAATAGTTTAAAAAGTTCTCATATGCCCCTCGTCAGGTATAATAACGGCCCACACTTTGATCGTTTAAGCAGTATTAATCTATGAACCACCAATTTAAATCCTTAAACAAAATGAAAACTATCCTCAGTTACATCATCATAGCTTGCATGAGTATCATCAGCTTCAATGTATTGGAAGCACAGGTTTCAATGGTTTATTCCTTAGGCATCAGTCCGCAGCAAGCACCTGAAGGTCATTATGTCTTCGTCAACAGGTCATCGCCTGACAGTGAATTTACATTCAATCTTTCCCAGGTGAAAGCATCCTATTTCGTAGGTGCCGGAGTGCGTTATGCCATGGCTCCATTTTTCTTGATGACCGAGGCCCAATACAATAAGCGTAGCTATGTCTATGATGTGGTACCTACAAGTTCTTCCTTTATACGTTCTGAAGAGACCATCCAATTTAACGAATCGATGCACGTCATCAATGTGCCTGTTTCAGTCGGCGTTGAACTTGGTTTTATTGAAGTTTTCAGTGGCTTCCTTCCACAGTTTATTGTCTCTCATCAAACAGACCTTGATCAATTGACCGGATATAGTGATGACCTGAAGACATTACGTTTTGGATGGCATACAGGAATCGCCGCTAAAGTGAATAAACTCCGGATAGGACTTACGTATCAGATGGATGCCAACAATTATGCAGATCATATTTCTATCAATGACCAGCCACTGAAGCTGACCGGAAGGTCTAACCGCCTTGTAGGTTCTCTGGCTTTTGTATTCTGATCTTCTGCAAAAAACAATTCCCTGTTTCAAAGTCACTTCATCTTTGACAGAAGAAGTGACTTTGAAAATAGCGAAGGGTCATTGGTATGAACGGTTTTAGCCAATAGATCCAATGTCTCCACGGATCGTTCCATCGTCCAGGTATAGAGTTGCTGGTTGTCACCGGCATCCCCATGTTTTTTAAAATATTCCTTTGCTTTGGAAGTGGTTTTCTCCATATAAGCACGATACTGCTTTTCCGTTTTGACACTGCCCTTTCGTAATACAGATATCAGAAAGCGGTTTCCATTATACGTATTCAAATCCTCAACGACATCGGCTATGTCATCATTCATTTCAGTAATCAGATCGTAATACGTCCAGTCCTTTTCCTTCCAGACACGCTTTAACTCGGGTTGCGCGTCATAGATCAGATGCCGGATGAGCCTTACATCACATGACTTGGTGGTATAGAATTTCCTGAATGAAACCTTTGTTGGCCACTTGCCTTTTCGACAGTTGCGCTCAATCCGTTCATATTCCCTGATTTCACGCAGTAACTGGTCAATTTGTGTCGAACTGTAGTTGAGTTTGGAGAGCGAATCCTTGATCTTTTCCCAGCAGGAAGCAAGCGCCGCTTTATCCAGGTCCCATGCCCCTTCCAGATATGCATCAAGCAGGTAAATCTGGTACTGGATATCCACGAGGTGTTCATAGAAGACTTTATCCTTGTCTAAACCTCCTTGTTGTAAAAGGCCGATGAGTTTCCGATACGTAAACAGTTCCTCAATCTTATGCCTTATCTCCGGTTCGCCTGTGTATTTTTTTTTAGCCATCTGAACTTAATCCACCTTGATCAACCTGCTGACAGCTAAATCCCTGCCTAAACGGAATGTGATATAATAAATACCTGCCGGGTAGTTAGTCACTGAAATTTCGCCTCTATACCAATCATCATACCTGACAATCGTCCCATCAAAAAGCGGAGTTCCTGACGCAGTGAAGAGGCTATAAGGGATAAATACATTTTCATTATCAAATCT
>DATHZY010000554.1:0-3502 GCA_035458325.1 Saprospiraceae bacterium
TCAGATGCCTTTATTGCCCTACCGGGAGGCTTTGGGACGATGGATGAGGTATTTGAGACTTTGACCTGGGCCCAGCTTCATCTGCACCAAAAACCAGTGATCCTGTACAATCCGAATGGATTCTATGATCTCTTGCTGGCACAGGCTGATCTGATGGTGAAAGAAGGTTTTCTGAATACGACTTCAAGGGCCTTGCTCATGTCGACGAGTGATATACACCGTTTGTTGCCCATGCTCGTTTCCTTTAAACCACCTACTTCGGACCAGTGGGCGAATACCCGGCGATCGTCATGCCAGACCCCAGCCATTCTATCAAAGTCATACAACCCGGCACTTTTGCCAATCATCATCATTGGTATCCCAAGGCGTTGAATGCGGCCATCCATCCGATGATCAATTTTTTCCTCAACCTGGACAATCAATTGATCATAGACCGGTATTGCCATCTGCATCCCATGGTCAAATCCAAAAAGCTGAAAGAAATCCTTGCGTATCAGCCAGAATATTACCGGTGGTCTGGCGCCGATCTGATCAACGTGACCAACGCCCGGGGAAGACGACAGATGGTGGTGATTGAAAATAACAGTTGCCCTTCCGGCCAGAAATCCATGCCACTGCCTTTGGATCATATGATACAAGGTGGTTACCGGGACCTGATGGAAAAAAGTTTTAAACCCTTTTGCAAAGCCCATAAAATACCTCGCAATGCAACCCTGGCAGTATTGTATGACAAAAATATAATGGAAACCAGCGGATATGCGGCAGTGATGGCTGATGTATTTAAACGCCCTGTCTATCTCGTTCCTTTCCATGATGAACAGGAAAATCCACATGTCCGCTTCCGAAATGATTTTATAGAAATACTGACTGAAGGGCAACAATGGAAACCTGTAGCAGCAGCCTTCCGGTATGTCACGCAGAAACCATGGAACCGCATCCCGCTCCATACCGGTACTAAAATCTACAATCCTGTTGTAGCATGCCTTGCCGGTGGACGGAATAAACTAATTGCTTCAAAAGCTTACGATTCCTACAACAAGGAAATCAAAAAGTATGGCCTGAAGATCAGGACACCTGAAACGATCAGGGATGTTACGAAAGACAAGATTCCACATTGGGTCAAGCACTTTGGTGGACAAGCGGTGATCAAGGTACCCTATAGCAATGCAGGTCAAGGTGTGTTTACGATCGTCAATGAGGCTGAGCTCAAGGCTTTCATGGAAATGGATTTTGAGTATGCCCGGTTTATCGTTCAGTCGCTCATCGGCAATTATTTATGGAGTTCAAAAACCGCTGCCGGTAAATTTTTTCACCTGGGTACCATTCCGGATGCGAAAGGGGAAACCTATGTCTTTGACCTGCGGATGATGATATGCGCCACCCCAAAGGGTTTCAGGCCGATCAGCATCTATTCACGTCGTGCGGAAAAACCATTGAGCAATATGCTGCAAGCCGGTGATCACTCGTGGGATATGTTAGGAACAAATCTCTCACACCGCAGTGATACTGGCGAATGGACTACAGATACCAACCGGCTTATCCTGATGGACAGGCGGGACTTTAATAAACTCGGACTCGGCCTCGATGATTTAATCGAAGCCTATATCCAATCGGTATTGAGTACGATTGCCATAGACCGGATGGCTAAAAAACTGATCAACGGTAAAGGGAAGTTTCGTACCAGGCTTTTCAGCGAACTCAATGACGATCCGTATCTGCTGAATGAAATCTACGAGGCCACATGAAGCTGAATATGCTTGTGGTGACAGATCATAGCACGCACACCGATACAAATTCAGTGTACCAACTTTCCCGCGCCTTACTCCATGATCCGCGATGCGGCACCATCTGGGTCTGCAGCAAGGGAAACCAACAGAATGCTGCTTTCTTTGAAGGACTACCGAATGCTGAAATATATGCGCCGGAGGTTACAGATCAGTTTGCCTTTGATGGGTCTGGCAGTTATTTTAAAAAATCGGACACTCCACTTGATCGAAACCTCATTGATGCTATCCTGGTCAGAATGCCACAACCTGTGGATGCGGCTTTTTTGTTTTCGCTGGAGAGCATTGTGCCTCCTCATCATATCATCAATAGTCCCGCGGGAATCGTTGAAACAGCCACCAAGGCATTCCTGATGGAAGTATCTTTTTTGTGTCCCGAGCCACACATCTGCCAAACTATGCAGGAGGCTCAGGAACTCAGCCGGCAAAAGGAGATCGTACTCAAGCCTATGATGTCTTATGGCGGCCGGGGTATTGTGCGTCTTTCAACGGATCATTGCTGGAATGAAAATCAAAGAATGCCCATAGATCATCTGTCTTCCTTTCTAACCGATAGTCACTTTCCTATGTTGGCTATGAAGTTTTTAAAGAATGTAACGCAAGGTGACAAGCGGACGATTGTGGCCAACAGGCAGATACTTGGTTCAGCACTCAGGTTGCCCGCACCCGGTAGTTGGATGTGCAATGTAGCACAGGGAGGAAGTGCCGTCCTGGCTGAGGCGGATGAAGATGAGCACATAATACAAGAGATACTGACTCCGCTTTTATATCGAAAGGGTGTTGTGATTTTTGGATTTGATACGTTAGTGGATGATGATGGTCGACGAGTGTTGTCAGAGATCAATACGCTCAGTATTGGTGGGTTGATGCCGTTACAGGAGATGAGTGGCAGGCCGGTGCTAAATAGGACAGCGGAGTTGTTGTGGGATTATTTACAAGGCGAAGGCTGAGGCTGAGGCGAAGGAAAATGGCTGAGGAGGCTAAAGAGCATGATTGGGATGTTTGCTATGGGCTAAAGCCCCATGGCCATTTGCTCAATGACCACGGCTTGAAAGCCGTGGCAATTATCGGCTTGGATCAAAAGGCCATAGCCATTGCAGGAGTTTGCTCCTGCAACCATGAGACTTCCAATGTGTATTCTTCAATGGAATTTAGTTTGGTATACCGGTAATTGATTGGAACCATCACACTATTGAAATCTATAATTGCCCCTGGCTTTAGCCTGGGGTACAGGAATTAGAAGAGAACGGCTTTAGCCAATACCAAAAGCAATTTTTATTTCTGCACAATTTTCGCAGAAGAAATATTCTTCACAATATGCCTTACTGCCTTCCGCTTGATGGTACGCTCCATCTCCCGACTAAACTGGATCAGGTTATACTGAAACTTTAGGGAGAGGAAATCCTTCTTAATATGGATGACACGGAGGTAGTAGGAGTTGGGTTCAATGAGATGGTGGTACTCGACCAGGGAGAGGATTAGTTGGTCTTCGAGTTCCTCTATCGAGTTGATCGTGCCGGTAGGGATCTCAAATTCAATACTTGTCTTCTTGATCTGCTTCTTGGTGTAGTTGATAACATCACTGGTGAAGACTGTACTATTCGGGATGAAGATGATATCATCGTCTTCGTTGAGTAAGGCGGTCTTGGCAATATTAATGTCCAGGATCTTGCCGCGATGGTCACCGATCTTGACATAGTCATCGATTGAGATTTCCT
>DATHZY010000555.1:0-4295 GCA_035458325.1 Saprospiraceae bacterium
TTACACCAACTATTACGAACTGAGTTTCACCCTGTCAGATTTTTTCTATACCAGTGGACTCATCCTTGTCTTTTCGATGATGATCATGGCGATCTACGAGTCGCTATATTCACTGGGCGAATGGAATAAACTGGCGGTGGAAGCAGAGGCTTTGAAGCGGCAGAACCTACAGAGCCAACTGGAATCGCTAAAGGAGCAGGTGAAGCCACATTTTCTATTCAACAGCCTGAGTACCTTGATCGGGCTCATTGATGAGGACAAGGACCGCGCTAAGAAATTTGTAGAAGAGTTGGCTTTTGTATATCGGTACTTGTTACAAAGCAGTGAAAAACCTTTGATCCCACTATCGGAAGAGTTGGCTTTTATTAAAGCCTACTACTTTCTTTTAAAGACCAGGTTTGATGAACGGCTCTTGCTGGATATCTATGTCGGAAAAGAAACTGCACAACTATTGTTACCCCCATTGACGCTCCAGATCCTGCTGGAGAACGCGGTAAAGCATAATGTCATCTCCCAGGAAAACCCTTTGCGTGTAGTCATTGCAGAAAATAATGGAAATAAAATAGTCCTATCGAATACCCTTCAACGAAGAGCACAATCTGTTGTTTCTACACAAACAGGGTTGGCTAACCTGGCAGCAAAATACCAGCTCATGCAGCAGCCCGGCCCTGAGATATTTGAAACCCCGGAGAAATTCAGTGTCCAGATAACCCTCATACCTAATCCAACGTCATGAATATACTGATCGTAGAAGATGAAGCACTCTCTGCAAGGCGGTTGAAAGCCATGGTGACTGAAATGGATCCTACTTTTCGGGTACTTGACATCACCGAGTCCGTGCGCAAGACCGTGGACTGGCTGGAGAGTCATCCCACGCCGGATCTGATGCTGATGGATATAGAGCTGACCGATGGCAAGAGTTTTGACATCTTCGAGCAAACCACCGTAAAGTGTCCTGTGATCTTTGTCACGGCCTATGATGAATATGCTATCAGGGCCTTTAAGGTAAACAGCATCGACTACCTGCTCAAGCCGGTCAAGTTGGAAGAACTGACAGCGAGTATTGATAAGCTGCGGCAGCTACAACAACAGTACGCGCAAGGATCCGGCGGCCTGAATATTCAATCACTCCTACAGGCTTTTGAAAAGCAATCAAATTATCGTGAACGTTTCCTGATCAAACAGGCTGACCGGTTGTTGCCTGTAGAAACTGCAGATATCGCGTATTTCCAGACCAGGGACAAGATCAATTATATCCATACGTTTGATAAGAAGGAATATGCGATCGATCAGCCACTCGATGAAATTGAAAAGTTGCTGGATCCTAAAAAGTTCTTTCGGGCCAACCGTCAGTTTATCGTCAGTGCAGCCGCAGTGGAGAAAATCCATTTTTGGTTTAGTTCCAAACTCAAGGTAGACCTCAAGCCCAAAAGCAGTGAAGATGTCATGATCAGCAGGGAGAAAGCGATGGCCTTCAGGACATGGCTGGGGGAGTAGAACGATCATCTGCTTCATCATAGATCGGGGCGATTTAGTATTTTGCAGATGCAATACTGAATTATGAAATCAATGAAACATGCATGCCTTGTCCTTGCCGCGACCTTTCTTTCCGGAATCGTCCTCTCCTGTAAAAAAGATGTACCCGTTAAGGAAACGGCTCCGGTCCATGTCCTGATCTATACCAAGACCAAGGCATACCGGCATGAATGCATCGAGCCCGGAAGCAAGGCATTGCAGACGTATTTTAGCAAATATGGAATATTGTCTACCGCTACGGCGGATTCATCCGTTTTTTCTCCGCAGCGACTGAAGGAATTTGATGCCGTCATGTTTTTCCAGACGACGGGTAATGTATTGGATAGTGTGCAGCAGGTGGCCTTTGAAAACTATATCAGATCCGGTAAGGGTTTTGTGGGTGTGCATGCTGCATCTGATACCGAGTATGACTGGCCATGGTATGGGAAATTAGTTGGTGCATATTATGCAAGCCATCCGGATATCCAGCAGCATGTCATCGAAAAAGTGGATACCGCGCATATCTCCTGCAAGCATCTCCCGATGCGCTGGAAGCGTATGGATGAGTGTTATAATTTCAAGTCACTGCCTGTAAACGTTAAAGTATTACTGGTTGCAGATGAATCCACCTACCAGGGAGGCACGCACGGAGACTATCATCCGATGTCGTGGTATCACGTGTATGATGGAGGCAAGTCGTTCTATACAGCGCTGGGGCATACGGTGGAGAGTTATCAGGATACGATGTTTCTGGAGCATGTGCGGAGGGGTGTGGTGTGGGCAGCGGGTAAGTGATGGTTCGATTACGCTCACCAACCGGATGTTTTACATGGAACACAGATTTTATTTTAATTCTACATACGAAGAGGCTCCTGCTGAATGACGTTTCGACTACGCTCAACGTCTTATTGATTTATTGCGGAAGTCATTGAAGTCGAAGTAGCTGAAACTGCCCTGATAGCGGCCGCAGGCCGCTATACAAAGATGAAGTTGAGCTTAAGTTGACTTAAGAGGTTGTTGAGCTGTCGCACAAGGATGAGGGATAGCAGGTCGAAGTACGCGTACGTCAAATCATAAATATCATGTATTAGGTAGTAATCAACGTTGACGTTTTCAATGTCATGTAACAATCTGTAAGAACGCAGATGACGCAGAAATATTTAAAAATATATTTTCGCAGATTAACTAATCAGAGCATACGGATTTTTCTGTAGCCAGGAGGATCAAATTTGCGTAATTCATTTTCAAAATTCATCAGCGTAATCTGCGTTCAAAAAAAGACAATTGAAATGTAAGTATCACAGATATTGACCTTACATTGTGTATCCTTTATGAGAATTAAAAGAATCATCCTTGTCATCCTCCTCATCCTGCTGATCGTTGCTGCAGGAGTACTCTGGCTCATCACGCCGATCGCGAATGGCTATACAGCAAAATATCTTTGTTCACATACCTTCACCTCTAAGCTGGATCCGGACATTGCATTGGAGCGGTTTGTCAAGCCCATGCATGTGCTCTTCAGGGGCGTGGTGCCTGAAATCGATACTACAGCTAAGACAGTCACGGTGAAGTATCTTGGTTTTCTGAGGCCGCGTACTGCGGTGTGGCGCGAGGGATGTGGATGTACATTGCTGGTAGAAAGCACAGCAGATGATTTACGCAAGCAACATGAAGGAGTGTATATCAATCATGCATCAATCGCTGTAGATACCACGAATGCTTTGTGGCCGATGGGAAATCTTGTGAACAGAGATAGCCTCCAGTATAATATCGACTGGACTGCTATTGACCATATCCTGGATAGGGAAATGAAGGGGCAATCAAAAGCTGATGCAAAACGAAATACGACGCTGGCCTTGGTGGTGGCCTGGAAGGGACAGATCATTGCAGAGCGTTATGCTGAGGGTGTGGATGAAAACACCTCTCTCCTGGGATGGTCCGCTACCAAAAGTATAACGGGTGCGCTGACAGGGGTGATGGTAAAAGATCACGGGCTGGATATACATGCGCCGATTGGATTGCCGGAATGGGCGGGTGATGTGCGGAAGGAGATCACGATCGATCATCTGCTGCGGATGGAGAGTGGCCTGGACCTGTACGAAGACTTTACACCATTGGCCAAGGCGACGGAGATGTTGTATGGATGTTCAGACATGGGAGTATTTGCGGCAGCGCGACCACCTGCTGCCGGGCCCGACCGGCGATGGGTCTATTCGAGTGGTACGTCCAATGTGCTGGCGGATGTATTGTACGCACGTGTGGGTAGTACACCTGATGCATTGCATCAACTCGCGTATGATGAATTTTTCAATCGACTGGGGATCACGACGGCGGTCTTTGAACACGATGAGTCAGATGCGTTTGTGGGGTCAAGTTACCTCTACATGAGCGCGCGCGACTGGCTGCGTGTCTGTAAGCTGTATATGGATGACGGGGTGTGGTATGGGGATCGGATATTGCCGGAGGGATGGGTGAAATATTCATTGACACCTACACCCAATGCAACGGATGCATGCTATGGTGCGCATATCTGGCTCAATGCGGCAGCGGATCCTGCAGATCGTCAAATGCCGGGCGTGCCGGCGGATGCTTTTATGTTTAAAGGTTTTCAAAGTCAGTGGATCGTAGGCATACCCTCCAAAGAGTTGATGGTGGCGAGACTAGGGGTGACGCATGGGGAAGAGCGATGGAGTCCGGAGGAGGTGAGCGTGGGGGTGCTGGGGGTGCTGGAGGGGAAAGTAAAGTGAAGAGTGAAGATTGAAAAGTGAAAAATGATGCTT
>DATHZY010000556.1:0-3179 GCA_035458325.1 Saprospiraceae bacterium
CTCCAATGGCTCTATCCAGGCAAGCGCTACTGCTGGCGTCCCTCCATACGATTACAGTTGGTCCAACGGATCTTCAGGTGCCTTTATCAACGGATTGACAGCAGGTAGTTACACCGTGACCGTCACCGATGATAACAACTGTACCAAAGTGGCTACTTATATGGTCACACAGCCCCCATCGTTAGAAATAACGCTGGTGAACCTGAGTGATGAATCTTGTTTTGGTGAAGATGATGGTGCCATTACCATTATGATCAGCGGCGGTGCTACACCTTATTTCGCTGAATGGTCAAATGGTTTTATAGGAACCACCATAACAGGTCTGACTCCTGACACGTATTCAGTAACCGTCACAGATAATAATGACTGCACCAAGACGGCTTCGTATACCATCAATCCGGGAGGTGTCGTGAATGTCACGCTCCAGCAGATTCAGCACGTCACGTGCAATGGTGGAAATAATGGTTCTATCTCCGTAAGCGCCAGCGGCGGTGAAGCTCCATATACGTACTTGTGGTCTAATGGTGGAAGCGGGCCTTCTATTACCTCTCTCACAGCCGGTAATTATTTAGTGACAGCTTCAGATAACAATGGATGTGAAGTTGTCAAGCTATATACGATTACAGAACCCGGACCTATCACCATATCCATTACACCATCCGGACAGAATCTCTGTGCCGGTGATAACCTCGTTGATCTGACAGCAGTGGTCAATGGAGACCAACCACCTTTTAATGGCCTATGGTCAAATGGTGTGGTGGGCCTGACAAACAATGACCTGGCAGCAGGAACGTATACAATCACAGTGACGGATGGAGCAGGATGCACAGGATCCTCTTCCTTTACAGTAACTGCACCACCACAACTTGTCGTTTCTGTTTTGACAACAGATGAGACCAGTTCAGGTGCCAATGATGGTACAGCAGAAGCTACAGCATCAGGTGGTACACCGGGTTATACCTACCTGTGGAGCAATGGAAGTACTACGGATTCTATCGGCGGATTAGCTCCAGGTGTTTATACCGTAACGATCACAGATGGTAATGGCTGCACAGCAGTAGGATCCGGACAGGTGGATGAATTCGGATGTAATCTCGATATTGATCTTGGACCGGATATGACAATATGCGAAGGGGATACAGTGATCCTTTCATTGCCTCCGGGATTTGTTTCCTACCTGTGGAGTACAGGAGCTACTACTTCTGAAATCCAGGTAACTCAGGGTGAGTATTGCGTGACGGTCACAGATGCGAATGGTTGCAATGATGTTGATTGTATCATCATCACGGAATCTGTTTTTCCTGTGATTACATGCCCTGTAGTCAATGAGTCCGCGCCCGGAGCAAATGATGGCGCAATAGCGTGTGACAGCATATCAGGCAGTATACAATATCTGTGGAGCAATGGCTCGACAGCTCCTTCCATCTCCGGCCTCGCACCAGGAACCTATTGTGTGACGATGACCAATGTCGATGGATGTACTGATGAGCAATGCTTTTCAGTTCAGCAGGGGAACTGTCAGTTGCTGATGACTTCAATCGTTACTGATGTACCATGCTCAGGAGATACGACCGGTTCCATTTTCTTGAATGTAGAAAATGCAACCGCACCCATATCTTATTTGTGGTCCAATGGAGATACTACCGCCACTATACTAAACCTTACGGGTGGTGGTTATGCTGTAACCGTTACGGATGGCGCCGGCTGCACATTGAGCCAGGCATTTACAATCAACGAACCTGCCCCACTCCTTATCCAGATAGATACGATCATTGATATTGGGGTAGTGGAAGGTTCCGTTCTGGTAACGATCACCGGAGGTGTGGAGCCATATTCACCGGTATGGGTTTTTCCGGATACTAGCTTTGTTCCTCAGGAAGATTTAACGCTGTTGACTCAGGCTGGATTTTATACACTCCTGGTTACTGATCAGAATGGTTGCACCGTGGTGGCGACCGTCTTGGTTGAGTTAGATGTGGCAGTCAATCCTGATCCGAAGTTTAAGACACTCAGTGTGTATCCTGTACCTACAGGAGATGTACTGCATGTGGAATTTGATCGCCAGATGACAGAAGTGATGATCATCGGTATCGATGGACGACTAATAAAACAGTTTAAGAATCCAGCATCGAACAATCTGCAAGTCGCAGATCTGGAACCGGGCTGGTATGTCCTCCGCATGACAGATGGAGAATCCTGGTATATAGCCCGGATGGTTAAATAGACAAATAAAAAAGGGGGAGCAATTGCTTCCCCTTTTTTATTTCTGTTCCAGGAAAATAAAGCCATTCTTCTCGTACATGATTTGAAGTTCAGGACGTTCTTCAAGTTTCTTCCGCTTATCCACTTTCATGATATAATAATGAGGTATATCCGCAGTGCTTCGCGATGTATCCGGAGCAGGCTTTTGGGCATAGAAAAACTGTAGATAACTTTTGTACCCGATGGTTTGAATTTCAACCTGTTGCCCTTCATATTTTTCGCAAAACTCACTGGCCGCATCCTGGCTATAGCGAGCTATCTTGCCAATAAAAAAGATCAATGCAATGCTGACAAACAAACCCATGCCGGTAAAAAGGGTCAGCAATGAATAGTCATGCTTTCCCTGCCTCCAAAGGAAAGTGAAAGTTCCAAGGATCAGGACGATCCATGTCGCAGGGAAGTAGTCAATGACCGACCACATCACCTCGGCATCCAGTGAAGCCCTGGTGAAGGCATCAAACGTGAAGGAGGTCTTGAGCCAATCGATATGCATCCCGATCGTCGGAAGCGCGATCATGACAATTAAGAATACTACCGCTACGAAAACACCTATTGTGGCTTGCCACGTTTTCCAGGTTTGCTGCCCATCCAGGAACCTGCATACTGTCCATGCACTCAGAAAGCTGACCGGATAATAGACCATGGACGAATAATGCACGATCTTACTTTGCACCACGGAAAATAATACCAGCACGACAGCGACCACGATGATCATCAGCAAACGGAAATGATAGATGTCCACTGATTCATCCGCTTGCTTTTTGCGCAGGGCACCGAGGGCGAATATCGAAGCCGGAAAAATCCCGAACAGCGCGACGACAAAATGATATCCTGGAAATCCTTTATGACCCGCCACTGATTCCGTCAGCAACTCCGCCTGGTATTTAAGAAATGCCATGATAAATTCCGGACCGTTG
>DATHZY010000557.1:0-4110 GCA_035458325.1 Saprospiraceae bacterium
AGCTCGGTGCCCCCTTTTTTTGTGAGAGAGTGAGAACGTAAGAGAGTAAGAGAGGGAGAGAGTAAGAGAAGTGTGACCTGTGAAAACGTGCGATGCTGGCAACTTGCTTTATAGCCTCTTTGGCTCTTTAGCCTCTTCAGCCCCTTTGGCTTTTCAACCTTTTCAGCCCGTTCTGTCTTTCTGCCTTTTCAAGCACTGCTGTTTGAAATTTATATCTTGGTTCCCATGAATCCATGGTTTACCAACGATGCCGTTGTTTTCGGCATACTCATCTGCACGCTTGCAGTTATATTTTATACCTCTAATTCAGAGGCCCCCTTCTGGAAAAAGTTTTACACGTATATCCCTGCACTGCTCTTATGTTATTTTATTCCAGCCTTGATGAACTGGCCGCTGGGCTTGATTTCCGGGGAGGAGAGCAATCTATATAAAATCGCTTCCCGATATTTTTTACCTGCGAGTCTCATCCTGCTCTGCCTGAGCATTGACATGAAAGCCATCCTGGGCCTGGGGCCAAAGGCACTGATCATGTTTTTCACGGCCACGATAGGAGTTGTCCTGGGTGGTCCGATTGCCTTGATGGCAACTACATGGTTATTTCCAGGCGTCATAGAAGCTTCGTCGGATGATCTGTGGAAAGGGCTAAGCTGCATAGCAGGAAGCTGGATAGGAGGAGGGGCTAACCAGGCTGCGATGAAAGAAATCTTTAGTGTGCCTGAAAGCCTTTTTGGCACCATGGTCGTCGTGGATGTGGTGGTAGCGAATATTTGGATGGCATTTCTCCTGTATGGCGCCAATACCACCGCCAAAATTGACAAGTGGCTAAAGGCAGATACCTCCGCTATTGACGGCCTGAAAAAGAAAATCAATGATTATCGCCTGAGTATAGAAAAAGTGCCTTCAACCCTGGATATGTTTATCCTGATGGGGGTGGCTTTTGGTGGGGTCGCCCTCTCACATTGGGGTGCTGATCTTATCGTGCCTGTCCTGCAGTCGGTCGAACCCGAGTTGAAAGCATGGCGACTTGAGTCTATCATCAGCGGATTTTTCTGGATTGTCCTGATTGCCACTACCTACGGTCTCATGGTGTCATTTACCCGTTTCCGCAAGTTGGAAGGGGTGGGTGCCTCTAAATGGGGCAGCGTGTTTATCTATATCCTGGTAGCCACCATCGGGATGGGCATGAACCTCAAGGAAGTATTTGACAATCTTGGCTTGTTTGCCATCGGCATCATATGGATGCTCGTACATGCAACCACCATGATCATAGTGGCGAAACTGATCAAAGCCCCTTTCTTTTTTATGGCTGTGGGGTCACAAGCCAATATTGGTGGCGCGGCCTCAGCACCGGTAGTAGCTTCTGCTTTTAGTCCTTCCCTTGCGCCTGTTGGGGTACTACTGGCGGTACTGGGCTATGCCTTAGGCACCTATGGAGGGATTATCTGTGCTTATCTCATGAAAGCAGTCCAGGGCGTTTAAGTGAAAAGTGAAGAGTGAAAAGTGAAGAGTGAAAAATGATGCTTTGACTATGCTCAGAAACCGGAAAATCGCTTACTGAACACTGATTACTGAACACTGAATACTGCTTTCCGGACCTTTCATTACCTAATAGTTAACAATACTGACAAGCAACTATTCAGTCCTGACCGTGTTTCCTTAACTCGCTAAAATGCAGAGCCAAAAAAACTGTATTTTTGCGGCCTCCAATGAGTGATCAGATCAAACATGAGTGCGGAATCGCACTGATCAGGCTTCTTCAACCCTTACAGCACTACCAGGAAAAGTATGGCACAGCTCTCCATGGACTGTATACCATGCAATTGCTCCTCCAAAAGATGCGCAACCGCGGGCAGGACGGGGCTGGGGTAGCCACGATCAAACTGGATCCCTCACCAGGGACCAGGTATATCAGCCGGAAACGGAGCAACAGTCCTCAATACCTTAAGGAAGTTTTCCAGGGTATTTTTCAGCATTTTGAGGATTGCACCCCGGAACAACTCCGGGATGGTGAATGGCTCAAGGAGAATAAGCCCTACACCGGCGAAGTCCTCATGGGCCACCTGCGATATGGCACCCATGGCGACAATTCGATCGAAACCTGCCACCCTTTCGTCCGCCTCAATAACTGGATCACCCGGAATCTCGTCCTGGCAGGCAATTTCAACCTGACCAATGTCGACGAACTTTTCAATGAGTTGGTCCGCCTGGGACAATACCCGAAAGAAAGATCAGACACGGTCACCGTGCTTGAGAAAATAGGCCACTTTGTGGATAGCGAAGTGGAGCGCCTGTTTAAATGGTACAAGCAGGATGGCATCGAGAATGAAATGATCACCCCACTGATCATGGAAAATATGGATGTACAACGCATCCTAAAGAACTCCTGCCGCAAATTTGACGGCGGCTATGTCATGGCAGGCATGATCGGGCACGGGGATGCGTTTATCTTTCGTGATCCGAACGGTATCCGGCCATGCTTCTATTATGCAGATGAAGAAATCATCGCTGCTGCCTCTGAAAGGCCCGCCCTGCAGACGACGCTCAACATCAGCGCCAAATTTGTCCAGGAACTGGAGCCTGGCCATGCCTTGATCATCAAGAAAGCAGGCGGACATGAGGTCGTCCCCTTTATCGAAAAACGCGAAAAGAAAAGTTGCTCCTTTGAACGCATCTATTTTAGCCGTGGTTCGGATAAGGATATCTATGTCGAACGGAAGAAGCTTGGTAAAAACCTGGTCGAGCGCATCTTGCAGGCTGTTGATTACAAATTTGAAGACACTGTTTTCACCTATGTGCCCAACACCGCTGAAGCTGCTTTCTATGGACTGATGGAAGGGCTTCATGATGCATACAGCAAAGTCAAAGCAGAACAGATCGTAGCAGCCGGTGGCAAGATGAGTGCTGAAGAAATCACTACCCTGCTGGCCAAACAACCCCGCATAGAAAAGCTGGCCAACAAGGATGAAAAACTAAGGACGTTTATCGCCAATATCGATACCCGTCATGAGATGGTGTCTCATGTGTATGATGTCACTTACGGTATCATCCGCAATGATCTCGATACCCTTGTCCTGTTGGATGACTCCATCGTCCGGGGCACTACACTCCGGGATTCGATCATACGGATGGTAGCCCTCAGGCTCAAACCAAAGCGCATCATCGTCGTGAGCAGTGCCCCGCAAATCCGCTATCCGGATTGTTATGGCATCGACATGTCCAAGATGGGAGATTTCGTTGCTTTTAAGGCTCTGGTGGAAATCCTGCGTGAAGAAGGAAAAGAATCACTACTGCAGGATTGCTATGAGCGATGCAAGGCACAAATGTCCCTACCCAAAGATCAAATCACTAACCAGGTACAAAGCTTGTATGAGCATGTATCGGAAGATAGGATTTCAAAGCGTATCGCCCAGATTGTTTCCCCTACGGATATGGATGTCAACGTTGATGTAATTTACCAGACGATTGATGGCTTGCATGAAGCGTGTCCTGACCATACCGGGGATTGGTATTTTTCAGGTAACTATCCAACTCCGGGTGGCAATAAAGTAGTCAACAAAGCCTTTATCAATTATATGGAAGGCCGGGATGAAAGATCCTATTGATCCGCATCCGTGTATGCAGCAGTATCATATCGCCAGTCGTTTATAACACCATTGAATACTTACTATGCCGGATATCATTAGGCTTCTTCCCGATTCGATAGCTAACCAGATCGCTGCAGGTGAGGTGATACAACGCCCTGCCTCTGTGATCAAGGAACTGCTTGACAATGCCGTGGATGCGGGGGCCACAGAGATCAATGTGATCATCAAGGATGCCGGCAAGACCTTGATTCATATCCAGGACAATGGAAGTGGTATGTCCCCGACGGATGCGAGGATGAGCCTGGAACGTCACGCAACTTCTAAGCTACGGAAGGCAGAAGATCTTTTTGACATTCGTACCATGGGTTTTAGAGGTGAGGCCCTTGCCTCCATTGCCGCTATCGCCCACCTCGAAATCAAGACCCGGAGAGCCGAAGATCAGATTGGTACCCGGATCCTTGTCGAAGCTTCAGTGGTCACCGTTCAGGAAGGATGTCAATGCCCTGTTGGCACTTCTGTCATTGTC
>DATHZY010000558.1:0-6075 GCA_035458325.1 Saprospiraceae bacterium
GACCAAATTTACGTCAAATTATTGACTATATAATAGTCAATAATTTGACGTACATTGTAAGAGAGTGAGAAAGTAAGAGAGTAAGAGGTGTGGGGTGTTTGGAAATGAACCTTGTAGAGACGCGATTAATCACGTCTCTACAAGGTTCATTTTCAAACAGGTAAAAAACTATGAAAAAGTAGTATCTGTATCATGGAAAACATTACCTTTGCCAACCATTTTTAAAGGAGAGAAACTATGGCCCATCATAAATCAGCCAAAAAAAGGATCAAACAGGACGCAATCAAGCGCCTGCGTAACCGTTATTACAAGAAGTCTACCCGTACCTCTATCCAGAAGTTGCGTGAGATGACTGACAAGCTTGAGGCAACCAAGTTCTTGCCAAAGGTCATGAGCATGATTGACAAATTAGCGAAAAGGAATCTTTTCCACGACAATAAAGCAGCCAACCTGAAATCAGGTTTGATGAAAAAGGTTGCTCAACTCTAACACACCCATTAGAGGCAGCTATAGAATAGCCTAATTAGTGAGCCAAGCTGGGGAACCGGTTTGGCTTCCTTGTTTCAGAGCCCTTCAGTCCCACTGAAGAAAAAGGCCCCCCTTCTACTTGTTTCTCCTACTGAAATACTTAAAACCGGATAAGGCTCCAACCAGTGCCCCGAAGGCATTGGCAATCATATCCGCCAGTTCGAAACTCCTCCCCTGATGCATGAAATACTGGCCATATTCCAGGGCCACGCCAGTGGCAGCTCCAAGTAAAACGGATATCCGGAAGACCTTTTTTGGGGAAATGAGCGGATAACCGGAAAGAGCCATAAAGATCAGGAAAGCCCAGATGGCATACATTCCGAAATGCCCCACTTTATCAAAATGAGGGATGCCAAACAGCAACATATTGCCCTGTCCGCCAGGCATCAGGGAAAGCACAAAAATCACCAGCCCCCAGAGTAAAGAAGGAAGCCAACGGATAATTGGGCTATTAGCAACTGAAGACATTTGTGAGAACGTGAGAGTGTGAGAATAGATATAACCGTTGGTCATGGAAGACCATCCCACAGAACCAACATTGAAATGAAATGGCAATAAAGATTTATAGGATAGAGCCTAAAATCAGCGATCACCAAATTAAGGTCACTTAAAGAGGCACCTTGCCCTCCCGCTGCAGATGCTGTGCATTTGGCGGGATCTTCGCTGCGCTTCGACTTGCTCCTGGCTCTTTTAAGCGCCTACAAGCTCTCTGTACGCAACAGCGCCGAGGAGCATGTCCTTCTCGCCCGGATCCGTCAGTGCAATCTTGACAATCCAACCTTTGCCGTAAGGGTCATGATTGATCAATCCAGGGTCATCGCCACCGGACTCAGAAATGGCCGCATTGAATTCGAGGACCTCGCCGCTCAATGGCATAAACAAATCAGAGGTCGTCTTCACTGCTTCTACAGTACCAAATACGGCATCCTTAGCCACGGTTTCGCCGACGGTATCTACTTCGATATAAACCAGCTCACCCAATTCACTCTGGGCAAAATCAGTGATGCCTACGAAAGCAATCTGCCGGCCATCAGGTGTGTTTTCATCTGTAAAGCGGACCCACTCGTGCTCGGAGGTATATTTAAGTTCGTCTGGAAAATTCATTTTGATATTGTTTTGAATTGATTAACCAAGTAATTGGCCAAAAATAGGAGAAATAATCAGTTTTGCTCCACCTAATTTTAGGTAGTGAGCACAATATATAGGTTGAGGCGAAGGCTGAGGCGAAGGCTAAGGCGGAGGCTAAGGAATATGCATACCTCTCACCTCTTACTCTCTCACCTCTTACTCTCTTACACCTCTCACACTCTCACAAATACTTTTTCTAAATTGTGCCTCCACCATTTTAAGCCCTTCTGCTCAATGAGGAAAATCTTCCTGTTCCCAATTTTTGTCCTTTTCCTGGCCGGCCTGGCAACCGCGCAGCCGGTCGATGATGATTTGCCGCAGATCACCGGTTGTATTGCGCTGGTGAATGCCCGGGTCGTGACATCCCCCGGAAAAGCCCCGGTTGTTTCTACGGTGGTGATGAGGGATGGATTAATTACACAAATGGGCACCAACCTGAATATCCCAGCTGATGCTTATCGCATTGTCGCTGACAGCTTGTATGTCTATCCTGCTTTCATTGATGCC
Source organism: Saprospiraceae bacterium (assembly GCA_035458325.1). GTDB lineage: Bacteria > Bacteroidota > Bacteroidia > Chitinophagales > Saprospiraceae > Opimibacter. Next base: position 2,164 of record DATHZY010000558.1, read on the forward strand.
TTCTCTTCCATAGGGATAAAAGAACCAGAAAATGAAGGTGGCAACCAGCAAGGGCAGGGTAACCGCGGACAGCGGCCTTCCTTTGATGCCGATGGTAATCCTCCACTTGAAGATGCAGGGATCACCCCCTACAAAAGTGTCAGGGCCACCTTTGATGCAAAAGAAAAATCGATTGCTGATTGGAGGGCTCAGGGTTTTGCAATAACACATGTAGTACCGAAAGGGAAAATGCTCCCTGGAAAAGGCTCTATAGTGGTGCTCTCCGGAAAAGAAGCCGATCAGATGTTGTGGAAAGAAGATGTGTCGATGTTTGCTCAATGGACCGGAGCCGGAGGAGGTTATCCATCAACGGTAATAGGTATCATGGCCAAGTGGCGGGAATTATATCACAACGCATTGCAGTCGGTAGCACATCAATCATCGTACGATAATGCAACACTTGTTTCGCGGCCTAAATACAACCAGGCGCAAGAAGCCCTGGCACCTGTCGTCAGGAAAGAAATGCCCGTTTATTTCCGGGCTCCCAAGGTAAAAGATATCAGTCGTGCCATGGCCATGCAAAAAGATCTTGGCATGCGCATGATCATCACAGATGCGGAAGAAGCCTGGTATTTAAAGGATCAATTTAAATCAGGTAGCATACCGCTTGTGTTGTCACTGGATCTGCCGGAGGATAAAGGTGAAAAAAAGGCTGAGACGAAGGCTGAGGCTAAGGGGGAAGAGCCCCAAGGTCCGGGTCAGGATGGTCCCGGGCAACCCGGACCTAAAGCAGTAAAAGATACGCTGAACGCGGAAGGGGTTAAAGAGGTGAAGGCTGAGGCTGAGGCGAAGGAAAAAAATATAGATAGCACAAAAGTCATTGCAAAGGATACAGTAATATCCGATCCGGAAAAAGAAGCGTTTGAGAAAAAACGCGCGGAGAGTCTTAAAGCCTATCAGCGTCAGGCAGGGGTTTTAGCAAAAGATGGGATTGCGTTTTCCTTTGGAACGATGAGTGTGAAGACCGGAGACTTTTCAAAGAACATCACCACGATGATTGAAAATGGACTCCCACCCGAAACAGCACTCAAAGCCCTGACGACACAACCTGCCAGCCTGCTGGGCATTGAAAAATATTGCGGAACCGTTGAAGTGGGCAAGATGGCCAATGTGATCGTTTCCACCAAACCGCTTTTTGAAAAAGATGCGGCTATTAAATACATGGTGGTGGAAGGTAGCCTCTACGAATATGAGGTAAAAGAAAAGAAAAAGGAAAAAGGAAAAATTAAAAATGCTGATGCACCCGTAGGGCTGCTGGAAGGCACGTGGTCTTATACGATCGAGTCACCTGACCAAAAAAGAGAAGGTACTTTTGAATTTACGGACGGGGCCGGTGAATTGACCGGCACTATCACCGGGGAAGATTTTACGACGGGTAATAATGAGTTGGAAGGCATTGTCATTGATGGAACGACTGCTTCCTTCACATTTGATTTTGATATGGGCGGTCAGCTTATACAGCTTGAGTTTGATCTAACCCTGAATGGCGAAACGTTTGAAGGCACGGTCACTGTAGGTGATTTTGGTGCTTTCCCGATTTCTGGTACACGAACCTCTAAACCAAATTAATCAACCCAGCTCATTCTGTTGATATGAAACAATCCATTTATATCCTTTTACTTTTCAATGCGTTCATGATCCAGGCGCAGGCTCCTGCAGGTGATATCATCATCCGGAATGGCACGGTCCTGACGATCACTAAAGGAACACTTGAGGAAACAGATATCCTTGTTCAGAAAGGAAAAATCACCGGGCTCGGCAAGGATTTAAAAGCACCTGCCGGCATCAAAGAAATAGATGCAACAGGTCAGTATATCATGCCAGGGATCATTGATGCACACTCCCACATCGCTATTGATGCAGTCAATGAAGCCACGCACCCTGTAACTTCAGAAGTCAAGGTGGGTGATGCGATTGATCCCTTTGATCTCGCCATCTATCGCGCACTCGCAGGAGGTGTGACCACATCACATGCCATGCATGGGTCAGCCAACGCTATTGGTGGACAGTGCCAGACGATCAAACACAGATATGGTGTCCTGGATCCATCAGCATTTAAGTTTGAAGGAGCAGCCCGAACCATCAAATTTGCGCTAGGTGAAAATCCGATGCGCGTGCATGGCGAAGGACGCGGTGTTCAACCCCGCACACGCATGGGTGTGGAACGTGTGATCCGTGATGCTTTCCAGCAAGGAGTTATATACAAAGAAAAGTGGGCGACTTACGAAGCAGAAAAAAAGAAGAACCCCAATGCTCCCCCGCCTCTGTATAATGAACGAAACCAGACCATGGCGGATATCCTGGATGGCAAGATCATCATTCAATGCCACTCCTACAGAGCTGATGAAATCCTCATGCTCTTGCGCGTACTCAAGGATTTTGGCGTAAAGAAAATCACCTTCCAACATGTCAATGAAGGGTTTAAAGTAGCACCTGAGCTAGCCGCCTTCGGTGCTATGGCTTCCGTCTTTTCTGACTGGTGGGCGTACAAATTTGAAGTATACTACTCCACCGCTTATAATGCCACCATCCTGACCCGAAATGGTGTGGTCACCTCGATCAACAGTGATAGTGGCGAACTCATCCGACATCTGTTCCATGAAGCTGCAAAGACGCAGCGATATGGTGACCTGTCAGATGAAGAAGCACTGGCATTGATAACCATTAATCCTGCACGTCAGCTGGGCATCGATAGTAAAGTAGGATCCATTGAAACAGGTAAAGACGCAGATCTTGCGATTTTCTCCGGGCATCCGTTGTCTATCTATGCCATTCCACAGGTTACAATTGTGGACGGCATTGTACGATTTGATAAAGCTCATGATCCTGCTGATATGCGCCTTTATATTGATCCCGAAGAATCCACGCCTACCTACTATGGACAGGAGGATGTGGAGGGTTGCATGCGGGATACTGAATTTATGTTTTCACATCGTCATTGATCACCCCTGTTTATGAAAAAGAATACAATTATTTCCCTTTGCTTGCTTTTCACCTTTGCTGTAAAGGACATGAGTGCCCAGCAGGTTGAAAAATCAACCTATGGTGCTTTTGCGCTGACCAATGCATCTGTGGAAACGGTGACAAAAGGAAGATTAGAAAATGCGACTGTGATCATCCGCAATGGAATTATTGAAGCCGTTGGAGCCGGCGTTGCTATACCTCAGGATGCACAGGTGATCGACTGCAAGGATCTGACTATTTATCCGGGTATGGTAGATGGTGGTACGAGACTAGGATTGCAGGAGATAGAATCTATTTCACTTACGCATGATTATGATGAACTCGGTGAACTCACGCCGGAGATGGATGCATTAACGGCCGTCAATCCAAACAGTGTGTTGATCCCGGTAACGCGTGTCAGTGGAGTTACTTCCGTTATTACATCTCCATCCGGTGGTTTATTTCCGGGTACTGCAGCATTGATCAATTTGCAGGGATATACACCTGAGCAGATGTATGGTGGCTTTAAAGCGATCGTCATCAATTTCCCTTCATCAGGGAGAAGAGGAAGGTATGATAAGAGATCAGAGGAGGATATCAAGAAAGACGGCGATAAAGCGGTCAAGAAATTAAATGATACATGGGAAAGAGTTCGGACCTATGCGGCAATTGATTCTGCCACCATGGGTAAGGCTGAATACAATCCGGAATTGTCAGCGTTGGTTCCGGTACTCAGGGGTCAAATGACAGCGTTTATTGAGACCAATAAAGAATCTGACATCCTGGCTGCGTTGAAATGGATCAAGGAGCACAAAATCAAGGCGGTGCTGACAGGTGTTGCAGAAGGATGGCGGGTTGCCGATTCAATTGCATTGGCAGGAATTCCGGTGATCACAGGACCTGTAATGTCTATGCCAACAAGAGATACTG
>DATHZY010000559.1:0-2929 GCA_035458325.1 Saprospiraceae bacterium
ACTTTGACCTGGATAAGTATTATATAAAACCTGAATTCTACGGTTCATTGCACAATATTGCCTCCGTGATGCGTTCACACCCTGAAATCAAAGTTGTTGCAAATGGCTTTGCCGACAACAGGAGCTCTACCGAATATAATAATGTGCTGTCCTATAACAGGGCCAATGAAGCTATTAATTACCTGGTCAGCAACTACAACATCCCCCGTGATCGATTTATCCTGACTTTTGGGGGCGAAGAATCACCGATAGTAGATGGCCTGAAAGACGGTTATAATACAAACACCACCGAAGAATATAAACACTATATGAACCGTCGCGTAGAGTTCCACGTGGCAACTTCGACTGATACCGATATGGCTCGTCCGGCTGGTCCGGAAGCCGGAAAAAACACCCCGGGATCTGCAAGACCCGGCTCAAAATATTCCGGCAACTATAACTCCGGTTATTAGTCCTGATCCCTTATGCATAGGGTTATTTGAAATAGATTTTTTGTGTATTCAAAAGCTCCAGGCCAATACCCGGTCCGGGGCTTTTGATTTTTTTTGCCCCCCTCATTCCCTAGCTTCTGGTGTATATCCTTAAATTCACCGCTTAAATACCTGATACCGAATGGCTGAGATAATCAGAATGCCAAGACTGAGTGACACGATGGAAGAAGGAAATATTGTCGGCTGGCTTAAAAAAGTTGGTGACAAAGTATCTCCCGGTGACATCCTTGCTGAGGTTGAAACAGATAAAGCCACCATGGAACTTGAAAGCTTCCACGAAGGCTATTTACTCTACATCAGTGTCAAGGAAGGCCCTGTTCCGGTAAATGATATCCTGGCGGTGATCGGAGGGAAAGATGAAGATTACAAAGCCATCCTTGCCGGAGAAACCAAAGGTGCAGCACCAGCTAACAAACCAAAGGAAACAACTACAGTTGTCACCCAAATTGAAGATGCTCATCTCACTGCTGAAGAAAATGTGCCCGCTGTTACAGCAAGTGAATCAAGAGTAAAGACCTCTCCCCTCGCAAAATCGATTGCTTCCAAAACGGGAATTGATCTGAATGCAGTGACCGGGACAGGTGATGGAGGCCGTATCGTAAAACGAGATGTTGAAAATTTTGTGGCCGCCAAATCTTCTCAACCATCCACTCCCAATGCCGCTAACAATGCTCCACAGTATGGTGACGTGCCGTTGTCCCAAATGCGCAAGACCATTGCACGAAGGCTTGTTGAGAGCAAGTTTTCAGCACCCCATTTTTACCTGACCATGAAGATCAACATGGACAAAACTGCGGATGCCCGAAAATTGATAAATGAACAACCTGAGACACGAATCTCCTTCAATGATTTTGTAATCAAGGCTTGTGCAGCTGCCTTGCGCCATCATCCTGCGGTCAATTCGTCCTGGCTCGGCGACAAGATCCGGATCAACAAAGACATCAATATCGGTGTCGCTGTTGCTGTCGAAGAAGGCCTTCTCGTTCCAGTTCTCTTTGCTGCTGACAGGATGGGCTTGCGGGACATCAACAGCCATGTAGCCACCCTCGCCGAAAAAGCCCGCAGTAAAAAGCTCCAGCCCCAGGAAATGCAGGGCAATACATTTACTGTATCAAACCTGGGCATGTTTGGCATAGATGAATTTACCGGCATCATCAATCCACCTGACGCCGCTATTCTGGCTGTTGGGGCCATTGGGGAGGAACTGTCCATGACCGATGGAAAAGTGACGGCTTCAAAAATCATGAAAGTGACTTTATCCTGTGATCACAGGGTGATTGACGGTGCAACCGGCGCCAAATTCCTTCAAACCCTGAAGCAATTTCTTGAAAATCCGGTAGCAATGCTGGTGTAACCCTAAGCCTATTAGCTTACTCAGGGGTTTTTGTATAAATTTGAACATATATGTCGCAATACTCCTCCCGTCACCTTGAATATGCCATCAGGACTATAGGTCAGTTGCCGGGCATTGGCCGTAAAAGTGCATTGCGTATAGCCTTATTCCTGTTGAAAAATAAGACCACCCTGCTGCCTGAATTGCTCGATGGATTGAATGGTATCCGGCAGAACATACAAAACTGCAAGACCTGCCATAACCTCGCTGATGGGGACCTCTGTGCTATATGTGGTGATCACACGCGCCACCAGCATACTGTCTGCATAGTTGAATCAGAAAGGGATGTCATGGCCATTGAAGATACAGGCCAATATCATGGGCTGTATCATGTATTAGGAGGTATCATCTCTCCAATCGAAGGCGTAGGTCCACAGGACCTGAATATCCACTCCTTAGTGGAAAGGCTCCAAAAAGGTGAAATCAGAGAATTGATCATGGCCATCAGCCCAACGATCGAAGGTGAGACTACCATCTTCTACCTGGGCAAATTACTCAAGAGTTTTCCAGTCCGTATCAGCATCATTGCCCGGGGTGTGTCCTTTGGCGGTGAACTTGAATATGCAGATGGCCTGACCCTCGGCCGATCTATTGTTGCGCGGACCAGTATCGAAATGACAGAGAACGCCTAATTCATCTCTTGTTGAGACTCTCCGTCATTATCGTCAGCTACAACGTCTATCCATTTTTAGATAATTGCCTGCGTTCGGTTCGTCAAGCCCTTCAGCAGATTGACGGGGAAATTATTGTCGTTGACAATGCATCGGTGGATGGAACGGCTCAATTGGTACGCCAACATTTTCCGGATGTCCGTTTAATTGCCAACCATGATAACCGTGGTTTTGCCAGGGCAAACAACCAGGGGATCGTTGCTGCCAAAGGAGAATTTATACTGCTGCTCAACCCTGATACCATTGTTTCCGAAGATACCTTTTCCACCTGTATTCAATTCATGGAACTGCATCCGGATGCCGGAGCCATTGGTGTAAAAATGCTTGATGGAACCGGCCGTTTTCTTCCTGAATCAAAGCGCGGTCTTCCGACA
>DATHZY010000560.1:0-3239 GCA_035458325.1 Saprospiraceae bacterium
CCGCCCTACCTCCGCACAAAATTCTGCAACGCCCCGACCAGCTTCTCAGGCGATGATTGATATCCGGTAAAACCGATGGGCTTTACTTTGAACCTGCCATTTTGGACTTCATGCGTAACGCTGAGCATCCAAAAGGTCGGATACGTCGAGACCTTAAGTGACCTGGCCATGGCAGTATTTTGTTCCTGGCTGCCGGCAGGAAGCTGACTTTGTGTCGAAGCATCAATTTCAAACAAGACGACTTTTTTTTCCGCCCACTCTTTAAACATGGGGGTAGATATTATATCCGCTTCAAGTTGCTTGCACTGACCACAGGTGTCCCTTGAAGTAAAATAAACCAGGACAGGTTTTTGAACTTTCACGGAATGGGCATATGCTTCATTCAGGTTAGTCAGCCATGCCTGTGGGGAGATATTGGACGTTGAAGATGAATCCGAAGACTTAGGGTTGCATGCCTGGAGGGTCAGGATGGTCAGTACAATAAAGAATATATGCCTGAATATTGATGTTACTTTCATGTGTGTTCATTTATAAACCGGCTCCATGTGACCGATAAGATGGAGGTGGATATGTGGGTGTAAAATACGGAGGAAAATAGGATTGCCAAGAATTTACCCCTGGATCCTACTCCAACTCACCCCCTGCCCTCTCTTTCTATTGATTTCTCGAACGCATTTGATTCATACGGAAGAGAGGGTGATTGATTTAAAGTGCAACACATGATTTCCCAAGTCGAGATGTTTATTTTAATAAAGAAATTAATAAACATACCAACATCTCAACACTCAGCAAGAATCATTTTACTTCGCAATCCCCTCCCCTTGCTCCTTGCTCCTTGCTTAACTCACCCCCTCCCCTCTCTCTGGAATGATTTCGTATACGCGAATGATCTTCCAGAAAAGAGGGGTGCTTGATTTTCAGTGCCACACATGAATCTGCATAGCGAGATATTTATTCTAACCAATAAACATATAAACCTATCAACATATAAGCTTATAACCCTACCAAGGCAATACACGGAACTACCAGTAACATCAACTTCCTACAGCATCAGCATCTTTTTAGTAGCCGTATATCCATCAAACTGTACCTGGTAATATACCATACCCTGCGCACCTAACTGGCTCCTGGAAATGTCAACCTTATTGAAGCCCTTCACACCTGCAACCGGCTGATCGAAAAGTTTCCGACCGGCCAGATCAAAGATCGTCAACGTTGCTTTTCCGTTATATGGGAGAATAAATCCAATGGTCGTCCTGGTTGAAAATGGATTGGGTTCGTTCTGCAACAATTCGAAAGCCAAAGCTTGCTCTGCACCACGGAAGGATAAATTCAAACCGAGTATATCGTTATTCAGCGTATAGGCTTCGGAGTGAGTTGGCGCATTGGCTATGCTCAGCACCTCACGCAATCTTACACTCTTCGTAACCTCCATCACCATTGTAAACAAGGGCTGATCATCATTGACCTGGACTGCTTCAGCTGTGTTCCAGCTGGATGTCAAAGTCTTGTTACCCAGGAATGCAAAGTTCTCGTTGGTGACATCCAACTGGCCGGCAATCACATTCTTCAAGATCAATGATTGACCGACATCAAGACTGAACTGCAGGCCCTCGATGGAATACGTGCTGCCAGCATACACCGGAATTTCAATGCTTGTCCCGGCTTCCACGTTTACATCATCGATGACCAGATTGAGTTTCTCACCTGACCCGCGTGGTAAAATGCTTTGCGCATTTGCTTTCACAGTGTTGTTAACATCCCCGACCTTGATACCAAAGAAGTCGGCACGTGTCATTCCGGGTGATAATGGATTCAGTGTCTGGCTTTCAGGCCATACCTGCATCCATGGATTGAAAGGATCCGGGAACACATAGTCCTTGTCTACAAATCTCCAGCTGCTGTTATTGGGCAACTCGCTGTAAATACCCAGGATCAGTTTACGCAGTTCAATCAGGTCAATAGCGGTGATGGATCTGGAATCATTTGCATCGGCAGCAATCATCTTATACGGTGATTCCAATGCCTTGATGCCCAACAGGTGCTTTTGTATATTGACAAGGTCAAGTGTAGACACCCCATTCCTATAGTCGTTGTCTTTACCCGGCTTCACTTCATAATGTCCGCCAATCGGCATGGAAGGAAATGTATAGATACCAGATTGATTCGTATGGATAGGCAACATAGTAGTGCCTCCTAATTCAACTGCCACCCCTAAAACATTGTCAGTCGTCTCTGTGCTGACAATTCCTGTGATAGTACCCAGCAGGCCAGATGTGTCAGGACAAACACCCATGTTATCCTGGATGATGATATAGGTCTCACACCATGCCTGATTCCCTAATAAATCGGTGACATACAAGGAGACAGGAACCTGTCCAAGTGCTATATGAGTACAATCGAAGGTAAGGCTCTTGACCGTGGTGTCCGGTGCCAATGATAACGTGAAGTACGATCCGCATGGATGATAACTGCTGGCATCGAAATCTGAAGCCCAGATCGTCACCATACCTGTATCTGTATCACCATCACCATCCGTGTCCACTCCCATCAGATCCGTTGACAGACCATTGATACAGACCGGAACAGGTGCTTTGCATGAAATCAGGTTCAGCAGTTGTTCAGCGACAGTCCGGTTGCCGCAGCGATCTTCAAAAGTATAGATGATCCGGTGAGTCCCCAGTGGATATATAGCACTGGCATTGATTTCCGGGCCAAATCCACCTATAGGACCAATATCAATATTCCCATCATTATCCAGATCAACAGCATATGACCGCTGCAGCAAATGATCCGCAGTACAATCATCTTCAGCACGCTGGATCAATGGGACAAATAGTCCTCCACAATCCACATTGTTGCACAATTCAATGGCAGGCTGCGTGGTTGTAAATTCAGGGCCAAATTGATTCATGACCTTGATGATCTGGGTATGCTCCCAGTAATTCTCACCTTCAACAATGCCTCCCAATTCTTCATAAAGGCACCAGTCAATCACCTTCCAGATACGCACAATCTTAAAGCAGGCTCCGTCTGCAAATTCAAAGATCACATCTTCATAGCTCATGGCAAGCATGCTGCACACATCATCTTCAAACCTTGGCTTGTCGTATGGGTAAAGCAAGTCCTCCGGGTTTGTGCCTTCACTACATTCTGCTCCTATATAATCATCTGGCCAATCAATTACTCTCCCTTCGAGCGGGTTGAAGTCCTCAATATATATGCGTTGCTGACATGTT